>WQYA01000102.1 GCA_009781495.1 Cystobacterineae bacterium | reverse complement strand
GGGTCGCGAGTGCTGCAGGAGCCCCCGGCGGGGCCCCAGAGGGTGTTTTTTTGGTTACTTTTTTGTCACACAAAAAAGTGACTCGCCGGTAGGCGAAACCTACTGCCGCCGGAGGCGGAAAACAGCCGGGCCGCAGGCCCAGCACCCATAACCCCCCCCGGGAGGGTAAAAAAATTGTTTTTAAAAACAGCCGGGCCGCAGGCCCAAGAAAACAACGTCCGGAGGGCAAAAAAACAACACCCGCAGGCGAAAAAAAACCCTCCGCGTGGGAAACCCCACCCGGAGGGTGAAAGAAAAACCTCTCTTAGCCAAGGCGAGAAAGCAACTGCTGACGAATCAACTCCAACGTTTGGGGCATACGCGGGCCGATGCTTTCAAAGAAAGCCTTTTGCGACTCCAACTCCGCCTTCCACTCGTCGAGTTTAATGGAGGTAACTTCGCGCATGGCCTCCGGAGAAATGCCAAGCCCCGCCAACTCCAGCTGTCCCTCTTGAGGCACCCAGCCGAACAAGGTTTCGCTGGCCTCGCACTTGCCCTGGCAGCGCTCCAACATCCACTTGAGGACGCGCATGTTTTCTCCATAGCCGGGCCAGAGGAATTTGCCGTTGGCGTCCTTGCGGAACCAGTTAACCTGGAAAATACGCGGCGGGTTTTTCAGTTTGGCCTGCATGTTCAACCAGTGTTGCCAATAGTCGCCCATGTTATAGCCGCAGAAGGGCAACATGGCCATCGGGTCCCTGCGCACGACGCCCACTTGGCCCGTAGCGGCCGCGGTGGTTTCGGAGCCCAGAGTGGCCCCCATGAAAACACCGTGGGCCCAGTTGAAGGACTCCAAAACGAGGGGGGCCGTGTTGCTGCGGCGGCCGCCGAAAATGAGGGCGGAAATGGGCACGCCTTGAGGGTCATCCACATGTTTGGAGAGGACGGGGTTATTTTTAGCCGGCGCCGTAAAGCGGCTGTTGGGGTGAGCGGCCTTTTCGGTGGAGCCCTTTTTCCACGGGCGGCCCTGCCAGTCCGTCAAAGCCTCGGGCACCTCCCCGTCCATGCCTTCCCACCACACGGCGCCATCTTCGGTGGTGGCTACGTTGGTAAATATGCTGTCCTTGTCAACGCAATGCATGGCGTTGGGGTTGGTGCTATAGTTGGTGCCGGGGGCTACGCCGAAATAACCATTTTCAGGGTTAACCGCCCATAGGCGTCCGTCCTCGCCTACGCGCAGCCAAGCAATGTCGTCGCCTACGGTATATATTTTCCAGCCCGCAAAAGCCTTGGGCGGAACCATCATCGCAAAGTTGGTTTTGCCGCAGGCCGAGGGGAAGGCCGCCGCCACATAGAAGGTTTCACCCTGGGGGTTTTCCACGCCGAGAATCAACATGTGCTCGGCCATCCACCCCTCCGTACGCCCCAAATAACTGCCAATGCGCAGCGCGAGACATTTTTTGCCCAGCAATGCGTTGCCGCCATAGCCGGAGCCGAAGGACCAAATGGTGTTGTCCTCGGGGAAGTGGCAAATATAGCGGCGCTCCGGGTTGACGTCGCCGGTGCAGTGCAAGCCGCGGTTGAAGTCATTTTTGTCGCCGAGGAAGTCCAACGCGGCTTTGCCCATGCGTGTCATAATGCGCATATTCAGCGCGACATAAACGCTGTCCGTTAACTCTATGCCTACCTTAGAATGCTCTGAGCCTAGGGGGCCCATAACATAGGGGATGACATACATGGTACGGCCCTTCATGGAGCCTTTATAGAGGGCCTTGAGTTTGGCATAGGCCTCGTCGGGCGCCATCCAATGGTTGGTCGCGCCGGCGTCTTCTTTTTTGTGGGAGCAAATGAAGGTGAGGTGCTCCACGCGCGCAACGTCATTGGGGTTGGAGCGGTGCAAATAGCAGCCGGGGTGTTTGGCGGCGTTGAGCGGCAAAAATATTTTCTGCGCGAGGGCTTCTTCAATGAGGCGTTTGTTTTCGGCGTCGGTACCATCCAGCCAGACAACGTTGTCCGGCTCGCACATGGCAGCCATATCGTTAACCCATTTGAGCAAGTGCTGGTTGTTGGTAAGAGAAGTGGTGGTAGTCATCGCGAAAACAACTCCTTCTTTCTGAGGCAAGGTGGGAGGGGACTGAGGGGAAAACGGCCGGGCATTGTGTCAACAGAAGAGCAGTGTAAAGCTTTATGTTAACCCCTTCAGCGCTGAAAATAAATGGAGAAGACAGGGGAGGGGTTTTTCTTCAAAGCGGCGGGGTGGTGGGGGGTAGCAGACAGTGGGTAGGGTTTTCCCCTTCCAGGGGGGTTATTGCTGGGCCTGCGGCCCGGGCGTTGTTTGCCCTCCCGGGGCGGGGGGTTATTGCTGGGCCTGCGGCCCGGGCTGTTTTTTAAAACAATTTTTTTTCCCTCCGGGGGGGGGTTTATTGCTGGGCCTGCGGCCCGGGCGTTGTTTGCCCTCCCGGGCCGGTTTGTTGCTGGGCCTGCGGCCCGGCTGTTTCCGCTGCGCGGCTGCCGTAGGTTGAAACTCGCTTCGCTCGTTTAACTCCGCTCCACTTCATGAGTCGTGAAAGCTTTGCTTTCCCGCCTCACACGTTCCGC
>WQYA01000101.1 GCA_009781495.1 Cystobacterineae bacterium | reverse complement strand
TGTGACAAAAAAGTAACCAAAAAAACACCCTCCGGGGCCCTGCGGGGCTCCTGCAGCACTCGCGACCCCCTCGAACTCTTTACTTGATCCACCCCATCATTCCGGGGCCGTTCACCCCGTGCAAAATTTGAATTGCCGAAGCACTGCTGCCTGGTCTTATTTTAAGCGCCGCAGGGGGCTATCACCCCCTGCTCGTACTCCAAAATAGCAAGAGGGTATTCCCAGCAAACCCAATACCCCCACGTTAAACCTTAAACAGAAAGCCATGAAGCTTGACGCCTACAGCGAGGTGTTGTTAGCCTCCACACCGTTGTAGATTTTTGTAAAGGTGCAGGGCGAGGGAAAATAGAAGCGGGTGTAAAGACCCTAAACTACACGCGGCGAAAGCCGCGCCTAAAAGCCAAGTGGCTTTCGCTGCGCCCCCAACATTGGGCGGCCTAAGCGAGGGCCGCAAGGCCGCCGTTGTTTGCGTGTAGGACGGTTCTTTAACTTGTTTGGGCCGCCACCGCGACCCAGAGCCCGCTTGGAGTTAACCAACAACGCTGAGGGGTCAAATGACAAAAGAAATGGAAGCCTGGCAACAAGAGATGGACAAGTTGTTTCAAGATGCCGTTCATGCCGTTCAAACATCCGCCGCTGCTCTTTATGAAGCCTATGTCGCAGATCGTTATGGCGCTGCGGAGGAAAGAAGCGCGCAGCTTACGGTTGCATGGCAAAGTCTTGCTCATGTGGAGTGGTGTTTTCAACGGATGTTTTCCCATTTGCAAAACGCTTTTGCCCCCCCTCACATAACTTATTTACTCTCGGAAGATTTTAGGGGACCCCCTCCTAAGCCTAAGCGGATTACGCAAAAATTTGGTGAGCCAGTAGGCCCCCCCCTTGAAGATGACGTACTCTAATTTTGGGGGTACGGGCGACAGCAAAGGGGGGTGGTAATACTGTTTAAAAGTACGAGCAGGGGGTGATAGCCCCCTGCGGCGCTCAAAATAAGACCAGGTAGCAGTGCTTCAGCCATTCAAATTTTGCACGGGGTGAACGGCCCCGGAATGATGAGTTGGAGTAGCAGAAGAGTTCGAGGGGGTCGCGAGTGCTGCCTAAGCCCCCGGCGGGGCCCCAGAGGGTGTTTTTTTGGTTACTTTTTTGTCACACAAAAAAGTGACTCGCCGGTAGGCGAAACTTACGGCAGCCGCGCAGCGGAAATGCCCGGGCCGCAGGCCCAGCACCAATAACCCCGCCCGGGAGGGCAGAAGAATTGTTTTTAAAAACGGCCGGGCCGCAGGCCCAGCAATACCCCCTCCCTGGAAGGGGAAAAAACGCCTTTTAACCCCCCGCCCGGGAGGGCAGAAGAATTGTTTTTAAAAACGGCCGGGCCGCAGGCCCAGCACCAATAACCCCGCCCGGGAGGGCAAATACCCCCCTGAATGGGTGAAAAGAGAGTTTCTACCCCCCTACAGCCCTGAGCTTTCAACAACCCCCCCCTACCCCCCCCGGTAAAAAAAGAAGGAGCAGCTGGGCATTAAAAAGTTTTGTAGCCTTCTCGAAGCTGGGTTAAGAGAAGAAACAGGCCCTTGGTGGGCCTTCCAACCTGCGGGGCTTGCGCGGGAGTGTATACCCTATGGAAAACGCATTGTTGCCGGAGATGATGCCGCCACGCGAGGTACTCGAAGGAAGGTACCGCTTTCGCACACCCTTGCGCAGCGCTGGAATTGGCAAGCTGGACTGCGTCGAAGACGTGCAGACGGGACAGCGCCGCGTGGTCCATTGGCTCCCCCTGGAGGTGAACCGCTATAACCAGCAGAATATTGTACACCTGTGCGCGGCCTTGCCCCACCACCCCTGCTTGCCCGAAGTTTGTGAGGTGGGGGAAATGGAGTCCTGGGCCTTTATGGTGGTGGACTTTCCAGAAGGGGAGTTGCTGTCTGCACGACGGGAACTTTTGAAACCTGAAACGTGGCGAAAAATGGCCTGCCAATTGGCCAGCACCCTGAATGTCTTGCATGCACAACATATTTTCCACGGCGAGCTGAGCATGGCCTCCATTATGGTGGTGGGGCCAGAGCAATATTTGCTGTGGGACATGCCCCTGGTGCTCAGCGGCCGCATGGCCGATAGAAGGCAGGAAGACCGCCTCCTCAGCCAATTGACCCGCACCGTTTCCACCATGGCGCCCGAGCGCGCGCGCGGCGGCCTCCTTGCGCCGGAATTGGACGTCTATTCTCTGGGCGCTGTTTTGGCCTATAGCGTGGGCAGCCAGCAGCCTACCAGCAGCTCCGTCCTTACCATTGTGAATGCCATTGCTATGGGTAACTTTAAACCCCAGTTGCCTAATATTTTACCCCCCGCCTACCGCAATATGTTGGAGCGTATGTTGGCGCCCCGCGCCTCCGATAGGCCCAGCATGCACGACGTAGAGGCCTTCTTCATGCGCCCCCCAAGCCTGGGCCCCGCGCCTCAACTCCCAAGCGCAGGCATGCCTCGCGTCGCTACCCCCATGATGGGACAGCCCGTATTGTACCCCATGCAGCCAACACCCGCGCCTTTCCCCGCCCCCCCCCTCCCCCGGCAAAAACCCCCCCCCCCCCCCCCCCCCCTTCCCCCCTCCGGGCAAACCCCCCCCGGCTCCCCCCGGCAAACCCCCCCAGGACGACCCGCCCC
>WQYA01000100.1 GCA_009781495.1 Cystobacterineae bacterium | reverse complement strand
GGATCAAGTAAAGAGTTCGAGGGGGTCGCGAGTGCTGCCTAAGCCCCCGGCAGGGCCCCGGAGGGTGTTTTTTTGGTTACTTTTTTGTCACACAAAAAAGTGACTCGCCGGTAGGCGAAACCTACGGCAGCCGGAGGCGGAAACAGCCGGGCCGCAGGCCCAGCACCAAAAACCCCGCCCGGGAGGGCAAACAACGCCCGGGCCGCAGGCCCAGCACCAATAACCCCCGCCCGGGAGGGCAACAAAACCGTTTTAGAAACGGCCGGGCCGCAGGCCCAGCAACCCCCCCCTACTTTAAAAGGCCGCCCCGCCAGGGGCTAATAAAAATACCCCCCTAGGCTTTAAAGGTAGTACCTATGCTGCCAGGCTTCTCCAACGCATCCAATAGGGAGGAGGGGGGACTTAAACTCAGGAGGTGTACCTGGGTTTGGCTTTCGTGTGCGGCCAGCAAGGCCCCCTCTACCTTTGGAATCATCCCCCCATAAATTTTTTGGGTGGACATGAGGTGGGCCACTTGCGCGCTGTCCAAGTGCTTGTGGCGGCTTTGAGGGTTGGAAACGTCGTCCAATACGCCCGGTACGTTGGAGACGAGGAAGAGGTGGCGGGCCTTGAGGCCCTTGGCCAACTGGGCAGCCAGGTTGTCGGCATTCACATTGAGGGGGCCCCCCTGCCCGTCGTCGGCCAGCGAGGACAGCACCGGCACCAGCCCCAGGCCCGAAAGTTTTTCCAAAAGCGCGCTGTCCACGCGGCATACGCGGCCCACCAGCCCCAAGTCCACGGGGGGCCCCCCCGGGGCTGAAATGTTGCCCAGGCGCTCGGCCTGCACCATGCCGGCCGAAAGGCCGCTCAGGCACAGCGCCGGCACTTGGGCCCTGCGCATGGCGGAGGCAACGTCGCTGGAAACCTGGCCCGCCAACACCATTTTCATAACCTCCATGGTAGCCTCATCCGTTATGCGCTGGCCGGCCACCTGCTGGGTAACCAGCCCCAAGCGCTGGGAGAGGGCCGTCGCCTGGGGCCCCCCACCGTGTACCACCACCACGCGTACCCCGGCTTCCAGCATATGGCGCAGGCACATGCCGAGGCTGTCGGCCAAGGCCTGCTTGTCCTGGGCCAACTCGCCGCCTATTTTAATGACAAACCACTGCCCACAATAAGGGGCTAAAAACGGGAGGGGGCCAAGCATGCAAAGCCTTTCAGTAGGGAGGGGAAGCGAAGGGGGCATACATAACAGTGGCAGGTTTTTTCAAAAAAGCTTTTCTTTTTTACCCTTCCAAGTGGGGGTTTAGAGGGGAAAAAAAACCACCCAACGGGTGCTTTTGGGCTATTGGAAAGCTATAACGGAAAAAGAAAGGAGCCATGGAAAGCAGCGTTTGCCCCCTTCAGTTGGACTTGTTTGCGACGCTTGCCGCGGAGCCCACAAAACCTGCGGCGGCACTTTCAGCGCCCATTCACTCAGTGCAGGCCCTCTGTTTCCAAGAGTTGCCCAGCCAGGTTTTGGCCAGGGATTTGTCCGTACGCCTGGGCCTCCCCGTGGCCTTGAGAATCAATTGCAACCAACGCACCATGCTCAGCTGCAAACGCAAAGCCGCTGGACTGGAAGTACGCTTGCACCGCATGTTCCTTGGGGCCGACGTGAAAACACGCAAAGCCCTCGGCGACTATTTGGGACGCCGCTGCAAACGCGCCAGTCGCCAACTCAATGCCTTCATCCGCGAGCAGCTGCCCAAATTTCCACCCCCCCCCCCTGCCGCCGCTAAACCTTTGCGTACCCGGGGCGCCTATTATGACTTGCAGGAAATATTTGGCCGCCTTAACCAACAACACTTTAACAACCAAATTGTTGCTTCCGTAGGTTGGGCCCAAATGCCCAAACGCAAGGCGCGCTCCTCCCTACGCCTGGGAGTTTATGAGCATGAGCGCAAGCAAATACGTGTACACCCCAGCTTGGATAACCCTGAAGTCCCCCCTTTTTATATAGAGTTTGTCCTGTTTCACGAAATGCTGCACCAACTCTTCGTCCCCGCAGAAAAAACCGCGCGCCGCTGTTTGCACTCCGGGGCCTTTCGCGCCCGGGAAAAAAGTTTTCCCGAGTTTGCAAGGGCCATGGCTTGGGAAAAAGCAAAACTCAACCAGGTGCTTTTCCGCCGCGCCCGGGGGCGGAGTTAAAAGCACTTTTTCCCCTTCCAGGGGGGTTTTAAAACCCTTTCTTTTCACCCCTGCGGGGGGCTAGGGGGGGAGTTGAGTCCGGCTGTTTTTAAAATTCCCCTCCCTGGAGGGGTACCGGCATAGCCGGGGGGGTGGTTGTTTAGGGCTCAGGGCTGTAGGGGGGTAGAAATATTCTTTTCGCCCATTCAGGGCGGGGTTCTCCTGGGCCTGCGGCCCGGGCTGTTTCCGCTGCGCGGCGGCAGTAGGTTTCGCCTCCCGGCGAGTCACTTTTTTGTGTGACAAAAAAGTAACCAAAAAAACACCCTCCGGGGCCCCGCCGGGGGCTCCTGCAGCACTCGCGACCCCCTCGAACGCTTCTGCTACTCCAACTCATCATTCCGGGGCCGTTTACGCTGTGCATGTTTGAATTGCTGAAGCACTGCTACCTGGTCTTATTTTGAACCCCGCAGGGGGCTATCACCCCCTGCTCGTACTCCACAACAGTAGCCCCCCTGCTCGTACTCCACAACAGTACCCCCCTATGTCGGCTCTACCAAAAGACAGCGCTCATTAATTCTTCGTCTACGTTAGGTGTTAAGGCGGGGGAAGTTTATAGCGGGAAGGTGAGTGCATACAGGGATTAAAAACGAGGATGCCCTCCCGATGAAGGGTGCTTAGTAGAGGGGAGG
>WQYA01000099.1 GCA_009781495.1 Cystobacterineae bacterium | reverse complement strand
GGGGGTCGCGAGTGCTGCAGGAGCCCCCGGCAGGGCCCCAGAGGGTGTTTTTTTGGTTACTTTTTTGTCACACAAAAAAGTGACTCGCCGGTAGGCGAAACCTACTGCCGCCGGAGGCGGAAACAGCCGGGCCGCAGGCCCAGCAACAACCCCCCCTCCAATAAGCCGCCCCGCTAGGGGCTAATAAAAACAACCCCCAAAATAAATTCTTCTCACCCCCCGCCCGGAGGGCAGAAGAAACATTCCTCCAAATAGCCCGGGCCGCAGGCCCAAAAAACACCCCCCACCCTTTGCAAGCCGCGCGGCTTGTTGCTAGGTTGCGCGCAGCCATGAAACCGGACTCCACAACTTGCACCCTGGACAAAGCCCTCCTCCCCAAAACGTGGTATGAAATACGCGCGGACTTGCCCAGCCCTCCACCTGCCCTCCTCCACCCCGGTACCCTCCAACCCCTCGACGAGGACGCCCTCTCCCAAGTCTTCGCCCCCAGCCTCGCCAAACAGGAGTTGGCTACCCAAAGGGACGTCGAAATTCCTCAGCCCGTCCGCAACCTCTATGCCATGTGGCGCCCCTCGCCCCTGGTGCGCGCGCGGCGGCTGGAAGCCCTGCTGGACACGCCGGCGCGCATTTATTTTAAGGCCGAAAGCGCCAGCCCTACCGGCAGCCACAAAACCAACTCGGGCCTCGCCCAGGCTTTTTTTGCCAAACAGGACGGCATTTCGCGCATTACCACCGAAACCGGGGGGGGGCAGTGGGGGGCTTCCTTGGCTTATGGGGGGGCGCAGTTTGGGGTGGAGGTGGACATTTTTATGGTGCGCGTCTCCTACCAGCAAAAACCCTATAGGCGCGGACAAATGGAGGTGTATGGCGCGCGTTGCGTGCCCTCCCCCTCCCCCACCACCCAAGCCGGCAAAGCCATATTGGCCCAAAACCCCCACCACCCCGGCAGCCTCGGCGTCGCCGTCTCCGAGGCCCTGGAGTTGGCCATGCACAGCGACAACACCCGCTATTGCCTGGGCTCCGTCCTCAACCACGTCATTTTGCACCAAACCATCATCGGCCAGGAGGCCCTGGTGCAGATGGAGCTGATGGACGACTACCCGGACATGGTCATCGGCTGCGCGGGCGGCGGCTCCAATTTTTCGGGCCTCGCTTTTCCCTTCCTCGGCAAAGCCCTGCGCGAGAAAAAGTCCACGCGCTTCATCGCCGTGGAGCCTTTGGCCTGCCCCAGCCTCACCCGCGGCACCTATGGCTATGACTTTGGCGACGTCGCCGGCATGACGCCGCTGCTGAAAATGCACACGCTGGGCGCCACGTTTACGCCGCCCAGCTTCCACGCGGGCGGTTTGCGCTACCACGGCATGGCGCCGATGACCAGCCACGTCTATGCGCTGGGCCTCATAGAAGCCACCGCCGTCACCCAAATGGCTTCCCTGGAGGCCGGCGTGCAGTTTGCGCGCGCCGAGGGCATTGTGCCGGCCCCCGAGTCCTGCCACGCCATACGCACGGCCATTGACGAGGCCCTTGTGTGCAAACGCGAGGGCAAGGCCAAAACCATTCTCTTCAACCTCTCGGGCCACGGGCACTTCGACATGCAGGTATACATGGACTATTTGGGGGGGAAGCTGGTGGATGAGCCTTTGGATGAGGCGCATTTGAAGGAGGCTTTGGGGCGTTTGCCGGGGGTAGGGGTTTAGGGGGAGGTATGCCTGAATACAGCCGCGAGGACGTGGAAGGCATAGAGGCCCTGGTGCAGGCGCGCCAAAGCGTCCTGGAGGAGTTGGGCAAGCGCATTATAGGCCAGCGCGAGGTGGTGGAGCATTTGCTGGTGGCCTTGTTTTCCAAGGGGCACTGCCTGTTTGTGGGTGTGCCGGGCCTTGCCAAAACCCTGCTGATTTCGACTTTGGCCGAGGTATTGGACTTGGGCTTTTCGCGCATACAGTTTACGCCGGACCTCATGCCCTCGGACATTACGGGCACGGACGTGTTGGAGGAGGACAAAAGCACGGGCCGCCGCTCCCTGCGTTTCCTCAAGGGGCCTTTGTTTGCCAACCTCGTCCTCGCCGACGAAGTCAACCGCACCCCCCCCAAAACCCAAGCCGCCCTCCTCCAAGCCATGCAGGAATACCGGATTACGGCGGGGGGGCACACTTTTGAGTTGGAGCAGCCTTTTCTTGTTTTTGCCACGCAAAACCCCATTGAGCAGGAAGGCACCTATGCCCTGCCCGAGGCCCAGTTGGACCGTTTTATGTTTTTGGTAGACGTGGGCTACCCCAGTTTAGAGGAGGAGTGCGAGGTGGTAAAAACCACCACGGCGGGCCAGTTGCCCCCGCTGAAAAAGGTGCTGGCCCCGCAGCGTATTTTGCAACTCCAAGCCCTCGTGCGGCGTGTGCCCGCGCCGGAGCACGTGCTGCGCTATGCGGTAGCCCTCGCGCGCGCCACGCGCCCCAAGGAGGCGGGCGCTTTGGAGTTTGTGAGGGAGCATGTGGCTTTTGGGGCAGGGCCTCGGGCCAGCCAATATTTGGTGCTGGGGGCCAAGGCGCGCGCGGCCCTCATGGGGCGTTTTGCCGCCAGCGCTGAGGATGTGGAGGCTGTGGCCAAACCGGTGTTGCGCCACCGTGTGCTGATGAGTTTTTCTGCCCAAACCGAAGGCCTGGACAGCGTGGAGTTGGTGGAGCGTATTTTGGGGTATGTTAAACCCTGAGAGGGTGCCTCTTTTCGCCCTCCGGGCGGGTTAAGTTTCTCACCTTGAGCGTTATTTATTAGGCCCTGGCGGGCCCGCCTTCTTCCCTCTCTTTGTGCGTCAGTTTTCGCCTACCGGCGAGTCACTTTTTTGTGTGACAAAAAAGTAACCAAAAAAACACCCTCCGGGGCCCTGCGGGGCTCCTGCAGCACTCGCGACCCCCTCGAACTCTTCTGCTACTCCAACTC
>WQYA01000098.1 GCA_009781495.1 Cystobacterineae bacterium | reverse complement strand
CGGGGCGCGTGGGGTGGGGGGTGGGTTGTGGGGGGGGGTGGGAGGGGGGGGGGGGTTGGGGGGGGGGAGAGGGGTGGGTGTTGGGCCTGTGTTAGAGCCGCGATTGCCTGCATGGGGGGGTTTTTGGGCGCGAAGAAATAGGTCCACGCGAAGACGAGCAGCATGGAGGAGAGAATGGCAAGAATGAGTCGCTTTTGCGAATCCATAGGGGTGAAGTCCTCGCGTTAGGCCCTAGGGGCAGGAGGGGGGGGGAGGCGGAAAGTTGGCCTTAGGGGGGGGGACATTGTCAAAGCCGCCGGGGTGGAAGGGGTGGCAGCGGAGGAGGCGGCGGAGGGTGAGGAGGGCGCCGTAGAGGGGGCCGTGTATTTCCAAGGCCTGGAGGGCATAGGCGGAGCAGGAGGGATAGAAGCGGCAGCGTGGGCGCAGCCAGGGGGAGAGGAGTCTGCGGTAGGCGAGTACAGGGGTTTTGAGGAGGAGGAGGGCGAGGCTTTTGGGGAAGCGGGCCAGGCGGTGTGGCTGGGCTTTCATGCGGAGACTCTTATTTTTGAAACCAGGCGCAGGAAGTCCTCTTGGAGGGCGGCAGGGGAGGGGGCCTTTTTGGAGGGGTTAGGGAAGGTAACGAGGACCAAGTCGAGGGGGAGTTTTTTAGCCCTGTTATTTTTCCGAAACAACTCACGGAGTTGTCGACGTATTTGGTTACGCGCGACGGCATTGCCGACTTTTTTAGTAACGGTAAGGCCGAGGCGGCAGAAGCCGAGGCTATTGGGGGTAGCCAAGCCGAGCAGGCAACCGGAGCGCCATTTTTGGCCGTTGGCCTGGGTATGCAAAAACTGTTGACGTTTTCGCAAGCGCCGTTGTTTGGGGAAGGCGCAGGGGGCCATGTGTTTGGCAGCCACGCCTATTTCTCATAGGCCTTAACGGCGAGGCGTTTGCGGCCTTTGGCCATACGTCGTTTAAGGACGGCTCTACCGTTTTGTGTGGACATGCGTTTACGGAAGCCGTGGGTACGGTTTCGTTTTATTTTAGACGGTTGGTACGTCGGTTTGCGCTTCGCCACGGCGCATCTCCTTCCTTCAGTGGAAAGGCGCGTCTAGCCCAGTTAAAATGACAAAGCAAGTTCTGTTTTAAAATTTCCTTCTATTTCCCCCCCTTTGAGGAATTTAGTCTAGGGGTTATAGGGGCTTAGTCTTAGGGTTTAGCGAGCTTGGGGCAAATTTTGGAGGCTTGCGAGCTTGGGGCGTCTAGGCTTTGGGTTGTCCTACCCCCAAACAGCCTGCCCCGCGAGGGGCTTTTAAAAACAAACAAAGGGGAAATAGCCGCCCGCGAGGGCAAAAACAGCTCCTCTTATTGAACCCAAAAACATTCCACCCGTTTTCTGAATTTTTGAAAAAGAGGGAAGGGGCACAGGGCCACCCCCGGCCCTACATAGGAAGACATCTTCCGCCCAGGGTTATTTCCACGCTCATTGTAAAGCGTAGGGGGAATTCTGTTGTTGTTAAAACAAGCTGAGGGCAAAGCACAAAGTTCAGCTTCAGCTTGCTTGCTTCCAAGGGCTTGGGTAGAGAATGGGGCTTCTTGGCGTCCCTTTTCTAATCCTTTTTCCTTGAGGCTCTTTGTGCCGCTATCGTCTGTACTGGTTGAGAATGAGCCACCCCTTCAAGCGCTTTGGCAAAGTTTGCTTGGCAACCTCAAAGCCGAGGGCCACGCCTATGCGGCTTCGCAGTTAACGCAGCTGTTGCCTTTGTCTTCGGCTTCCGGGGTGGTTCGCTTGGGAGTGGCGGACCGTTTTTTCAGGGATTGGATAGACGACCACTATAGGCCCTTGCTGGAGAAGAGCCTGTCTGAATTGTTGGCTGCGCCCTGCAAGGTAGAGTTTGAAATTGTCGAGTTTCAACCGTTGGTTGCGCCGAATTTTCCCACAGCGCCTTTGAAGGATGCGCACACGCCCAAGTTGAATGCGCGTTTCAGTTTTGAAACCTATGTGGTGGCCGACTCCAACCAGCTTCCGGCGGCCGCCGCGGCGGCGGTAGCGGATGAGCCGGGGCGTTATTATAACCCGCTTTTCATTTATGGGGGCACGGGCCTGGGGAAAACGCACCTCTTGCACGCCATCGGCAACCGCGTCCTGGAGGGAAACCCTGCGGCGCGCGTCGTCTATTTGTCCTCGGAAGAGTTTACCAACCGCTTTATTGAGAGTGTGAGGGACCACCGCATGACGGAGTTTCGCCGGAAATTCCGCGAAGAGTGCGACTTGCTGTTGATTGACGACATTCAGTTTCTCGGCAAAAAGCAAGAAACCCAAAACGAGTTTTTCTATACCTTCAACGCGCTGCACCAGGTTTCCAAGGCCATTGTGTTGACTTCCGACACCGCCCCCTCTGAAATTCCGGGGCTGGAGGAGCGGCTGCGCAGCCGTTTTACCATGGGCCTCATTACGGACGTGCAGGAGCCCAATTTTGAGATGCGCGTGGCCATTTTGAAGAAGAAGGCCGACGCCGACGGCTTCGAGTTGCCCGACAAAGTCTCACATTTCATTGCGCGCCATGTGTTGCGCAATGTACGCGAGTTGGAGGGCGCCCTCATTAAGCTTTATGCCGTCCACTCCCTAACGCGCCAGCCTTTGACGGAAGAGTTTGCGGCCCAGGTTTTGAAGGACATACTCCCGGCCAGGGAGCAGTTGGACGTGGAGGGCATTCAACGCGAGGTGTCCCGTTTTTTCAAACTGAATGTGGACGAGTTGCGCAGCGCTTCGCGCGTCAAACACATTGCGCATGCACGCCAGGTGGCCATGTATTTGTGCCGTGCACACACACGGGCTTCGCTGCCGGAGTTGGGCCAAAAATTCAACAAGGACCATTCCACGGTATTGGCCTCGGTTCGGAAAATAGAGTTAATCCAAGAGAAGGACGAAGCCCTGCGCAAGGACTTGACGGAACTCAAAACACGCTTGGGGTTGGACGGCGCCCATTAAAGAGGTTGTTTTCTTGGGCCTGCGGCCCGGCTGTTTTTTAAAACGGTTTTTCTGCCCTCCCGGGCGGGGTTATTGGTGCTGGGCCTGCGGCCCGGCTGTTTTTTTAAACGGTTTTTTTACCCTCCCGGGCGGGGTTTTATTGCTGGGCCTGCGGCCCGGCTGTTTTTTAAAACGGTTTTTTTACCCTCCCGGGCGGGGGTTTATTGCTGGGCCTGCGGCCCGGGCTGTTTTTTAAAACGGTTTTTTTACCCTCCCGGGCGGGGGTTTATTGCTGGGCCTGCGGCCCGGGCTGTTTCCGCTGCGCGGCTGCCGTAGGTTTCGCCTCCCGGCGAGTCACTTTTTTGTGTGACAAAAAAGTAACCAAAAAAACACCCTCTGGGGCCCTGCGGGGCTCCTGCAGCACTCGCGACCCCCTCGAACACTTTACT
>WQYA01000097.1 GCA_009781495.1 Cystobacterineae bacterium | reverse complement strand
GCTCTCCTCGCGTCGATGGTGGTTGGCGCTTTGGGTGCGGTTGGTCTTGTGCTTTCTGCTCCTGCTTGGGGGGGGGGGGGGTGTTTTTTTTTTTGTTTTGCGGGGGGGTCCTCTGTTGTTGCCTTCGTTTCAGCCCCTGGGGTTTCTTCTTGGGGGGGAGGGGGAGGTTTTGTGTTGTCTTTTTCGGGGGCCCTACTCCCCCCCTCTTCTGCCAAAGGCCCCTCGGGCAAAGTTTCCCCCGCGGTTGTTTCCCTATTCTCCGCCGCTGTACTCTCGGTAGGGGCAGGGCCCAAGGGCTTAGAGGGGAGGGTTAGAGGAGAGGCCTCCCCTTGGGCGCATACACTCCCCGGCCACAAAGCAAGGGGCCCCCAAAGCCCCAGCCATAGGGCGCCATAAACTCCTAAATTCTGTCTAAACCCCTTCAACGTTAAACCCTCGTCAAGAGGTTTTGCTATAGCCAGGCCCCCCATATGGGTCAACAGTTATTGCAACTGGGTTGCGAAAAGCTTTTTAAAAGAGGTATAGGGGTAGCCTATTCCCTCTTGCGACGGGCCCAAAGTCCCAAAGCCAACAAACCCAAAGCCCAGGCCGGGGCCAAAGCCATTGCGTTGCAACCTGAAGGGGGGGGCACATTGCCGACAGTCCACGTCCAAGTGACGGGCGCAAGCTCTGTTTGGCCGGCAAAGTCAACGGCGTATACGCTGAATGTATGCGCGCCTTGAGAGAGGTTGGAGAATTTGACGGGGCTTTTGCAAAACCCGCCGCCGTTGTTGTCAACCGCAATGCCGTCCCCTATGCATTTAAAGTGGACTTGCTTCCTTGGCGAAGCAAATTCAAATGTGGCCCCGCTGTCTTGCTCGTGTTTGGAAGGCCTGCGGGTGAGAAAGGTTTTGGGGAGGCCCGGAAGGAAGCCGAATTTCCTGCTGGCCCAATAGTTGCCTGCGCTGTCTTTGGGGAGAATGTCAATCCTCGCCGTCACCTCATGTTCGCCTTCTGCGGCATTTTCAATTTCACATTCCCACGCTCCCTCCGTGGACATAAAAACCCTTTCGCAAACGGGCGTCGTTGCGTTGTCAAAATAAATGCTCAAAGGGAAAAAGCGCGGCTCTGTTGCCTTGCCGCGCAACACCAAAGAGGTTCCGCCCAACCATGACTGCTCTCCGTTTTCGACTTTGGGGGGAAAAGAAATTTCCGGTCGCAATTCAGGCGTGTTGTGGCCCGCTGTTTGGAACCAGACATATTCCAGGGGGGTTGCGGTTTGAGGTTGTTGTCTCGGGTCGCTCGGAATGCCTGAGGCTGCTATGCGCATTTGAAAACGGTGCAGCCCAGCCCCAGTTTGTGGAATTTTATAGACACACGTGGTTTGTCCCACCGCACCCACACAACAAGGCTCATAGGCCTCCCCATCCAAACGGCACTCCAAATCACTGGCATCACCCACATTGGCGGGCAACCCCACATAGTTCCATTCCACCGCAAAAGCAAGGTTCCTCCCCCCCGCTGAGTTTTCCCCATTCGCTGAAAGAAGGCGCGGCCTTTGGTCTCCGTCAATGGTGCCCATCGGCAAGGCTTCGTCTATGGAAAATGTCTCTTCAATAAAACCATAGTTGTTCCCATTCCAGGCATAAACTTCAACGACATAAGCATTCGCGTCATATAACACTTTGGAAATGGGGCAACGCCACCTTCCCAAATCATCTGCAACCAGGCGACACTGGGCAACCAAGCCTCCACCCAAGCGGGCAGGCGCTGTCACCAAAACCAAAAGCTGCGTATTTGTCGGCGCTGCTCCATCCGCTGCAGAAAGGGAGCTGTGTTGAATGCCGATGCCACGAGGGTTGTCCATGCGCAAACCTGCAAGTCCTCCAGCGGTTGCGGTGCGTGCCCAGGTTTGGCTTTGAGGCAGGCCTCGGATGCCCACCGCATTCACAGCGCGTATGGCAAGCGTATGCTGCCTGCCTTGCACAAAACCATCCACACGGTGGGGGCTGCTGCAAGCGGCGAAGGGCGCATTGTTCAAAGCGCATTCAAAGGTGGCATCCACAATGTCGGAGTCAAATTCAAAAATGGCCGCCGGCAAAGGGCTGTTGGGGGGCGTAGGCGTGAGGAAGCGAACATTCGGGGGGGTGGAGGGATCGCAGTGAAGGCTAAAACTGGCATCCGGGGGGGCGGGGTGGCCGTTATTTTGCCCTCCCCAAATGTCCTGAATGCGAATTTTCTCCAGGAGGGTTTGTCCCAAAGGCACATTCCAACCGGGCTGATCTTCACGGCCGTCCGGATCATGAAAGCTTTTTTGCAAGAAGGGAACCTGGAATTCCACTTTGTGAGGGAAGCAAGGGCTTCCAACGGCATGGGAGCCTTCACCCATGAGACTGGGGTATTCCCCATTTGTGGTATACCACACCCGCGGCTGGCTTTCTGCGTGCACAAGAACGCGCACATTCGTGCAATGGCTGACACGGCGGTCTCTGGGGCCCTCTATTTGAATGGGGTTGCTTCTCATGTCCAGAAACATCGTTGCCGTTTCTGAATAGAGGGTTTCCGCGTCAGAAACCGCACGCACCTGAAAGGTATAGCGGTCTTCTATGGGCGAGTGTACGCGCCAGATATAGCGGTTGACAATGTTGGAGGCCAGCAACTCGCTGCAGGGTCTCTTGTTGTTGCAAGGTCTCTCATCGCAGGGCCCCCAAACAGGAGCTGGACGTACAACAGGCTGTCCTTCACACTGAAGCGGCACGGAGCCTGAATTGGGGAAGGGGTTGCGCTGCATGGAGCATTCAAAGCGAAGAAAGTTTCCATGGATGAGGCCCAGTTGAATGTTGAGATCGATATAGCCTCTTCCCTGATCGTTGTTGTGTTGATTGCCGCCATCCAAGCCTACCTGCGCCCAGGCCCCCCAAGCCCAGGCGCAAAGCCCCAGGCACAAAACAAGTCTGTATGCCGCCTTCATTCGTTTCTCTTTGCCTTCGCTCAAGGCCCCCATCTGGCCATGGAGGCAAAACCCTGGCGTATTCTAACCCATAAAACATGGGAGTGAAACCCCCCATGTTTTTGGAATGATACGTTTGGTTTGCAGCGGTTGGGGGATGCATTTTTTTTGCCCTCCGGGCGGGGGGTTAAAAGCATTTCTTTTCCCATTCCAGGGGGGTAAAATATTTTTTTCGCCCTCCGGGCAGGTGAGAAAAATTCCCCTCCGGGGAGGGGTACCCGAAGGGGGGGGTGGTAGTTGTTTAGGGCTCAGGACTGTAGGGGGGTAGAAACATTCTTTTCACCCCTCCGGGGCGGCTTTATTGCTGGGCCTGCGGCCCGGCTGTTTTTAAAACGGTTTTTTCGCCCTCCCGAGGGGGGTTATGGGTGCTGGGCCTGCGGCCCGGCTGTTTTCCGCTGCGCGGCTGCCGTAAGTTTCGCCTACCGGCGAGTCACTTTTTTGTGTGACAAAAAAGTAACCAAAAAAACACCCTCCGGGGCCCTGCGGGGCTTAGGCAGCACTCGCGACCCCCTCGAACTCTTCTGCTACTCCAACT
>WQYA01000096.1 GCA_009781495.1 Cystobacterineae bacterium | reverse complement strand
TCTCCGTCCGCCCCCCCCCCCCGGCGCCCGCCCCCCCCCCCCCCCCCCTTCACCACGAAAATACCCCAAACCCCCTCGCCCCACTCGCTGCCGCCCTCGCCCATAAGTGCGTCTCCCATGGCCGCGTCTATGCCGTCCTCTTCCTCTCCAAACCCCAACGCGCCGCTATGGCCCAGGCCGCCTCCCCATTCAACGGACTGCGCCTGCGCAACGAGGGCGAAGCCCATTGGGCCCGCCTCGTCTTCGAGCCCCATAAGCCCAGCCCCATGCCCCAAAAAAGCCTCATCTCCCTCGAAAAAGAAAACCCCGCCCACAAAAGACTTCGCGCTCTCGCCTCAGGACGCGGTTAGGGACCTGCCACCCCCAACAGCGCCTGCGCCTTCCAAAGCCGCGCATAGAGCCCACCCCCCTCCACCAAGTCCTCGTGGCAACCCTCCTCTACCACACCCCCCTCGTCCATCACCACCAGCCAGTCCGCTTCCTTCACCGTCGACAAACGGTGCGCTGTCATCAGGACGGTACGCCCCTCCATTAGTGCCTCCAGCCCCCTCAATACCGCCCCCTCACTCTCCGCGTCCAAGGAGCTCGTCACCTCGTCCAACAAAATCAACGAGGGCTTGCGCAACATCGCCCGCGCTATGCACAAACGCTGACGCTGACCCCCCGACAGCAAACCCCCCCCTTCCCCTACTTCGGCTTCTAAACCCCCCTCCCGCTCCCTGACAAAACCCTCCGCCCCCGCATGCCTGAGGGCTTCCCATAAACCCTCCTCGCATACCCCCCCCCCTTCCTGCCCTAGGCATAGGTTCTCCCGTATGCTGCCCGAAACCAATAAGGGCTCCTGCGGCACCCAGGCCAATTGCCGACGTAAACTCGGCAAGGCCAAGGCCCCCAACTCCTCCCCGTCCCATAATACCCTCCCCCCACTGGCCTTCGCAAAACCTAAAATGAGCGACAATACCGAGGACTTCCCCGCCCCCGTGGGGCCCACCAAGGCCACCCGCTTCCCCTGGGGTATCCTTAGGGAAAAACCGGATAGGCCCCTGCGCCCATCCTCAAAATATAGGCTAACATTCTCAAATACCAACCCCCTTTGCAAAGGCCCCACCCCCTTGCCTTCCGTGCTTACCTGCGGCGCTTGCATCAATTCCATAAAACGCCCCCAGGCCACCTGCCCCATGGACAACTGTCCAAAAGAAGCGCTCAGCGCACGCAAAGGCTGATAGAGCAACAAAAAACTGGCCAAAAAGGACAAGAGGTGCTCCGCCAGGGCCGGCTCCCTCGCTACGGCCGGTACGCCTACCCAAATGCAGAGGGCCGCACCCAAAATGCCCAAATACTCGGTGAAGGGGCTGATGGCGCCGCGCAAAAACAGGGAGCGGCGCATGGCCGACATAAAACGCGCATTCTCCACCTCAAAACGACGGCCCAACTGCGGCTGCATGCCATAGGCCTTTACAATGCTTAAATTCGAAAACGTCTCCGCCAGCAAAGTGTTCAGCGCCGCTAAACTGCCCAACCCCCTCTTCGCCGCCTTGCGTATGGAGCGCTTAAACCGCCCCATAGGCCATAGCACCAGGGGCAATAGGGCAAAGGCTAATAAAAATAATTTTAAGTCCAAATAGGCGCATACCCCTAGCAATACGACTACCTGCGTTAAATCCCTGGAGAGGGAGGGCAAAAGCCCCGCCCATGTGCTTTCTACCTGCCCTAAGTCCGAGAGGAAATGCGACAACAACTCCCCCGAGTGGCGGCGCTCTACCCAGGCGGGGGGACTGCGCATCAACCGCGCATAGCCTTGGGTACGCAGGGCATAAACCATACGCTGCACCAGGGCCTGTACCCACCCCGCGTTTAAAAATTGGGCCGCCGCGCGCACAAGCGCTATGCCCACCAGCACCAGCGGCATTTTCCACCTTAAGTCCTCCGGGCCTAACTGCCATGGGCCTAACTGTGTCCCCTTCCCTAAAAGGAGGCTACCCAACAGAGGGCCTAACAACCAAGCCCACCCCCCCGCGGCCAAAGCGGCCGTCAGAGAAGCCGCCATTTGCATCAGCAGCAAGCCCTTATGGGGGGAAAGCCATGGCCATAACTCTCTTAGGAATTTCAAGAGGGCCAGGGGGGGCCGGGAGTTAGAGGGGGTAGGGGCAGCAGGAGGCATGGGGGTTTTGTTGGCTTTTGCCACAACTGAAGCAAAGGCCAAAGAGTTATTGCGGCCGGCGGCGCACACGGCTATGGGGCGAAGCATGTCGAAGAGAGACTATTATGAGGTATTGGGCGTTGCCAAGACGGCGGGGGAGGCGGAGTTAAAGAGTGCGTTTCGCAAAATTGCCTTGGAGCACCACCCGGACAGGAACCCTGACAACCCGGCCTCGGAGGACATATTTAAGGAAGCGGCGGAGGCCTATGAGGTATTGTCCAACGCGGAGAAGCGAGCGCGTTATGACCGGATGGGGCACGCGGGGCTAGGGGGCGGTGGGGGTGGGGGCTATAACGTGGACTTTGGGAATATGGCCGACATTTTCGCTGAAATTTTCGGCGATTTTTTTGGTGGGCGCAACCGTGGCCCTGCGCGCGGCGCGGACATGCGTATGGATTTGAGCATACGTTTTGAAGAAGCGGCGTTTGGCAAGCAGACGGAAATAAAGGTGCCCAAAACCCGTGCTTGTGGGGCCTGCGAGGGGACGGGCAGCCAAAGCAAGAAGCGGCAAACGTGCCAGCAATGCGGCGGCAGCGGCCACATACAATACCGCCAGGGGTTTTTCTCCCTAAGCCGGCCCTGTCCCCTGTGCCACGGCAGGGGTATTTTCGCCAAGGACGCCTGTCTTTCCTGCAAGGGGGAGGGGAAGGAGGCCTATGAGGCCACGCTTTCTCTGAGCATACCAGCGGGGGTAGACAACGGCACGCGCCTGCGTTTACAGGGGGAGGGGGGTATTTCCGAGGAGGGTGGCCCCCCTGGGGACCTCTATGTATTCCTCCGTGTAGAGGAGCACCCTCTTTTCATACGTGAGGGCAACGACATTTTATGTGAGTTGCCCATTTCCATCGTACAGGCGGCATTGGGGACGGAGTTGGACGTCCCCACGTTGGATGGGCCGCAGAAGATGAAGATTCCGGAGGGGACGCAGACGGGCACGGTATTCAGGCTGCGCGGCAAGGGCGTATGGCGTATGGGCAGCCAGTCCCGAGGGGACCAGCATGTGCGCGTCATTTTGGAAACGCCCACGCGGCTGAGCGCCAAGCAGCGCGAGTTGCTGACGCAGTTTGCGGCTGAAGGAGGCGAAGACGTCAACCCTCAAAGCCGCAGTTTTTTCCAAAAGGTAAAGGATTTATTTGAGAAGAATTAAGAGGGGGGGGGAAAATATTTTTTTAGCCCCTCCGGGGCGGGGTTATTGGTGCTGGGCCTGCGGCCCGGGCGTTGTTTGCCCTCCCGGGCGGGGTTATTGGTGCTGGGCCTGCGGCCCGGCTGTTTTAAAAACGGTTTTTTTGCCCCCCCGGGCGGGGTTATTGCTGGGCCTGCGGCCCGGCTGTTTCCGCTGCGCGGGCGCTGCAGGTTTCGCCTACCGGCGAGTCACTTTTTTGTGTGACAAAAAAGTAACCAAAAAAACACCCTCTGGGGCCCTGCGGGGCTTAGGCAGCACTCGCGACCCCCT
>WQYA01000095.1 GCA_009781495.1 Cystobacterineae bacterium | reverse complement strand
AGGGGGGGCTAACTGCAATGCCCCAACCCCGATAGGGGGCCTCGCAGAGCCCCGGAGGGTGTTTTTTTGGTTACTTTTTTGTCACACAAAAAAGTGACTCGCCGGGAGGCGAAACCTGCAGCGTCCGCGCAGCGGAAAACAGCCGGGCCGCAGGCCCAGCAATAAAACCCCGCCCGGGGGGCAAAGAACCCTCCCTCAGGGGCAAAAAAAGGGCTTTTCAACAGCCGCCCGCAAGGCAAAAAAAAATATTTTTCACCAAAACTACCCCCTAAAAAAAGTGCTTTTAACCCCCCCCCTGAAAGGGGGAAAAACGCCTTTCTACCCCCCCGCGGGGCCGTGTCAACCCTAAGGCCTGTTGGACCCCCGGGCCGTGTCTTGCCCGGGTGAGCGGAAGGACTCGGCCCCCCCCCTCAGCCGTCTAGGGCCGTCTCAAGGTAGGAGGCAGCAGCATAGGAGGTGGTTTTGCTGCTGGAGGACTTGCTTGCCGCACCCAGCTTCGTCATGCGGCACTCGCCGTCAAAATGCACCCCTTTGGCAATGGACAATACCGGCGTCTCCAGCGTGCCCTGCACTTTTGAAGGCTCGTGCAATTCAATGGACTCGTTGGCCTTGAGTGTCCCCTCTACGTGGCCGTGCACCACGAGGTTGTCCGTCACAATGTCGGCATAAACCTCGGCGGTTTTGCCGATAACCAGTGTCCCATGGGCCAAAATGCTGCCCTTAAATTTGCCGTCAATTTGTACTTGCCCTTCAAACGACAGCTTGCCTTCAAACTCACTGCCGTGGCCAAGCAGTGTGTGCGCTTCTCCAGACATGAAACCTCCTTTTTTAGCTTGAAACTCTATTCTAAGGCCTAATTTTCATTTTTCCAAAAAAACATTCTGCCCGCGTGCGCATAGCCCCCCCCTCAACCCTTTTTTGCCCTCTTCCCCCCCCCCGTATTATGGGAGCAGCCGCGAGAGAATACGCTCCAAATCCTCATAGCTGAAATAGTCCATCTCCAGTTTGCCGCTGCCGTCCGCTTTCTCCAAAATTCTAACACGCGTACCCAGCTTTCGCTGCAACTCCTCCACCACTTTCTTCGCCGACAAGGAAAGCTTCAATGGCTTGGGCCGCGGCCTCGCCTGCTTGCGCAAACGTACCTGCGCCTCGGTTTGGCGTACGCTGAGTTTGTGCGCAACCACCTGCCGCGCCAACGCCAACATGCCCTGCGCCTCCCCCAGCCCCAACAGCGCCCGCGCATGCCCCGCCTCCAATTGCCCCGAGGCCAACAGCGCCCGCACCTCCTCCGGCAACTGCAACAGCCTCAAAGCATTCGCCACCGTCACCCGGTTTTTCCCCACCCGCTCCGCTACCTGCTCCTGCGTCCACCCCCGCTCCTCTAACAAACGTTGGTAGCCCTCCGCCTCCTCCAAAGGACTTAAGTCCTCACGCTGGAGGTTTTCCACCAGGGCCATTTCAAAAGCGTCTTCGTCGCTAACCTCGCGAATTAGCGCTGGAATTTCTGTTAGCCCCGCCCTCTGCGCGGCCCGCCACCGCCGCTCCCCGGCGATGAGTTTAAAACCCCCCGCCCCCTCCCGGCGTACCAATATGGGTTGAAGCAAGCCCTGTTGTATAATGGAGTCGGCCAATTCGTCTATGCCGGAGTCCTCAAAGGATTTTCGAGGGTTATGGCTGTGGGGTTGAATCTGCTCTATGGGAAGCTTGAGGACGCCGGCCTTGGCGGCTTCAGGGCGGGCGGCCCCAATGAGGCTGCCCAGGCCGCGGCCCAGGCTGCGTTTTTTGTCAGGGGGGGGGGCGGGGCTTGTCATGGTTTTCTATCCACTGGGAAAGGGGGGGTTGGTTTCTCTATGCTTTGTGCGCTCCAAAAGCTCCCTTGCGAGGCTGAGGTAGGCCAGGCAGCCCTTGGAGACAATGTCATAGAGGAGGATGGGTTTGCCGAAGCTGGGGGCTTCGGCGAGGCGTACATTACGGGGGATGAGGGTTTCAAAAAGCGACGCTTTGAATTCACGGCGTACCTCGTCGGCCACCTGGCGCGCAATGTTGGCGCGTATGTCATACATGGTAAGGACGATTCCTTCTATACGCAGGGCGGGGTTTAGCTCCTGGCGTACCAACTCAAGGGTGGAGCAAAGCTGGGCCAGGCCCTCCAGGGCATAATATTCGGCCTGCAAGGGAATGACGACGCCATGGGCCGCAGAGAGTGCGTTGAGCGTCAGGAGGCCCAAAGAGGGGGGGCAGTCCACGAAAATATAGTCATAGCGCTGCTCCACGCTGCGCAGGGCGTCGCGCAGGCGGAACTCCCTCTCCGCCTCGTGTACCAACTCCACCTCGGCCCCTACCAAGTCAGGCGTCGAGGGGACCAAGTCCAAAAACTTCATTTCCGTTGAGCAAATGAGTTGCTCCAGCGGGCGGGCGCCCAGCAAGGCGGCATAAATGTCGGTTTGGCGGTTACGTCGCTCCGAGCCGACGCCGCTGCTGGCATTTCCTTGGGGGTCCATGTCGACGAGCAGGCAGCGTTTTTCAGCGAAAGCGAGGCTTGCGGCGAGGTTGACCGCCGTCGTCGTCTTGCCGACGCCCCCTTTCTGATTTGCAACAGCGAGAATACGGGCCATAGGTTGTGCCAATTCTTTCTCTCTCCTGGGGCCATGGTCAGCCATGCCGCATAACGGCGACAAGCTAAACCAAAGCATGAGAAAAGCCAACCAAAGAGGTGGAGGAAGTGAGTGTTATGTCCAGGTACCACATGTTTCACGTGGAACAGGCCTATGGGGGTTTATGTTTCACGTGGAACATTCAGAGGGAGGGGGGTATTTTTTTTCGCCTGCGGCGGGCTGTGAAAAACAATTCTTCTGCCCTCCCGGGCGGGGGGGTAAAAGGAGTTTTTTCCCCTTCCGGGGGGGGGTTAAAAGCACTTTTTTTAGGGGGTTATTTGAGTGGAAAATATTTCTTTTTGCCTTGCAGGCGGCTGTTGAAAAGCCCTTTTTTTGCCCCTGCGGGGGGCTGTTAGCGAGGCCGCCCCCGCAGGGGGCGTCTCACCCCCCAGGGGGGGTTCTTTGCCGTCCCGGGGGGGGTTTTTGGTGCTGGGCCTGCGGCCCGGGCTGTCTTTAAAATTCCCCTCCGGGGAGGGGTGCCCCGAAGGGGCGGGGTGGTGGTTGTTTAGAGCTCAGGGCTGTAGGGGGGTAGAAACATTCTTTTCGCCCATTCGGGCGTTGGTTCTCCTGGGCCTGCGGCCCGGCTGTTTCTAAAAACAATTCTTTCGCCCTCCGGGGGGGGTTATTGGTGCTGGGCCTGCGGCCCGGCTGTCTCCGCTGCGCGGCGGCAGCAGGTTTCGCCTACCGGCGAGTCACTTTTTTGTGTGACAAAAAAGTAACCAAAAAAACACCCTCCGGGGCTCTGCGAGGCCCCCTAACGGGGTTGGGGCATTGCAGTTAGCCCCCCCTTCACCCTCCCCTAAAATAAGTACCCTTCATCGGGAGGGCATCCTCGTTTTTAATCCCTGTAAGCACTCACCTTCCCGCTATAAACTTATGCTGCCTTAACACCTAACGTAGACGAAGAATTAATGAGCGCTGCCTTTTGGTAGAGCCGACGTCGGGGGGGGGTACTGTTGTGGAGTACGAGCGGGGGGATACACTGTTGTGGAGTACGAGCGGGGGGCGATAGCCCCCTGCGGCGTTCGAGATAAGACCAGGTAGCAGTGCTTCAGCATTTCAAAATTTGCACGGGGTGAACGGCCCCGGAATGATGAGTTGGAGTAGCAGAAGAGTTCGAGGGGGTCGCGAGT
>WQYA01000094.1 GCA_009781495.1 Cystobacterineae bacterium | reverse complement strand
GTGCGGCGCGATGCGCCGCAGGGCAGCTGTGTTCCTCCCCCCCCGACCCCCCAAGGGGGGCGCAAGTAACCCAAGAAAAACCACTCTGCGAGGCTGGAGGCATTTAGACTGTGGCCCCCCTGCTCTGCCCGTTAAGCGGGCCGTACGCACCCCTGCCTAGCGTGCTTCGCATTAACGCTATGCTACGTCTAACTTAGGCCCTACCCCCCACTCACCCTACCTCCCGTGCGGGGCCCCGGCTATCGGCCCTCGCCGCCCCGCGAGACAACAAAAGACTCTCCAACGCTGATTTTGGACTCGTCAACCTCAACCACCCCCCATTTGACCTCAACATAACCCTCGTCGAGCTCAACATAACCCTTGTCGAGCTCAACACGACGCTTTTTGAGCTCATCCGACTTTTTATCGACGTTGTTGGATTCAAAATCAGCGTTGAGCAGTTCTTTGCCAGTTTACCTAAGGCTAAGGGCATTATTTTCTAGGGTATTATATTCATTCCCTAGGTAGTTTTTGGTCTTTAGGGGACGCCGGCAGGCGTCCCTGCTGAATTCGCTGCTGCTTGGAGGACTCAAACCCGAGCCCTCTGCAAAATGTATGGCGCCAACGGTAGCGAGTTTTGAGGCCGTGCTGCCTCCGGGGGAGGGCTTCCGAAAGACTGTGCTGACACGCTTCAACCTAGCACAGTGTACACGGCCCCTCCTGATGCAAGCAAGTGAGGGAAGCTCGAAAGGGGTTGCGAATGAGGCTTAGCTCCCCGCTAAGGGGCCCCCGGAGGGTGGTTTTTCTTTGGTTACTTTCTTTTGCGCATGCAAAAGAAAGTGACTCGCCGGTAGGCGAAACCTACAGCGCCCGTGCAGCGGAAACCGCCGGGCCGCAGGCCCAAGAAAACACTCAAAATAAAAACAACGCTCGAATGGGCGAAAAGAATGTTTTTGCTACTCCCAGCATATAGCCCTAAACAACCACCACCCCGCCCCTCCGGGGCACCCCTCCACGGAGGGGAATTTTAAAAACAGCCGGGCCGCAGGCCCAGCAATAAAACCCCGCCCGGGGGGGCGAAAGAATTGTTTTCGGAAACCGCCGGGCCGCAGGCCCAAAAAAACACCCGCTCGCAGGGCGCCATAGAAAATTTAGGGCATGTTTTGAGTCAGCTTCAAGTCCATGGTACGGGCAGGGCTACCGAGGGCGAGGTGGCCTGGGGGGACGTCTTTGACGACGAAGCTGCCTGCGGCCAAGACAGCACCGTTGCCGATGCAGACTCCCGGCTCCCAGGAGGCGCCGTGGGCCACCCATACGTCGTCGCCCAGGGTAGTGGGGCAAAGTTCTGCACCCACGAAGTCGCGGACAGAAACGGCTGAGCCGAACATGCAGCGTTTTCCAATATGGACACAGGAGCGCACGTCAAAAGAGACGCCATAGTTGAAGGCGCAGTCGTCGCCAATATACAAACTGGCGCCTTTGGCCACGCGGATAACGCTGGGAATCATCCCCCCCATAAAAGTAATGCGTTTGCCCAGGTGAAGGCTGCCCTCCACCTGCACAACCACTTTCCCCGTAGCGCACAAGCTTTCGGCGTACATGTTTCCAAACAGGCGTTGAGCGCGAAGGCGGCCGAAGCCGCGGCTGAATTTATAGGCAAGCCACTCCCTGTCCCAATGGAACTCTTTGAGGGAACGTTGGGCGGCGCTCCAGAGGCTCATGGGGGGTTATGTCCTTTTTTAAGGGCGCGAGGGGGGTTACCTTGGATATGGGCCCCTGGGGGTATTTTCCTACTGACAACGGTACGCTCCTCAAGGAGGGCGCCTTCTCCGAGTTGTGCGCCGGGCAGGAGAATGGAATGCGCGCCGACTTTAACCTTAGGGCCGAGGGCAACAGGGGAGGAGGGGGGTCGTTCCTTACGGTTACCGGTGGTTTGGTGGTGGTGGTTGTCCATGACTTTGACGAAGGGCCCCAGGTGGCAGCCTTCGCCCAGCACAACGGAGTCCACGGCCTCAAGGGAGCTTCCGCCTTCAATGGTGCAGCCGTTGCCGATGCGCAAGGTAGCGTGGCGTTTGGTATGAAGCTCAATAGGGGCATTTCGCGCGTCGAAGCAGACGTTGTCCCCCACATATATTTCCCCCCTCCCGTGTATCCACACTTTGCCGAGGACGCGGCAACCGCGTCCGACGCTTTTGCAGCGCCAAAGTTTCCAGCGTACAAACCACCGTCCTTTGTCCGGCAGGGGGGGGGTAGGGGAGGGAGGAGGCATAGCAGAGGAGGGTTTATCCGTTGTTTATTTCACCTGAGCCAAAAAGCCAACCAACGAACCCCCTATATACTCTTCGCCGTTAGGGTTGAGGTGATCGTTATTGGCGCCTACGGCCCAATCGCTGGACAAAGCAGGCCAACCGTTTCTAGAAACCGGGTTGCCTTTGGCGTCCGTCGCTTCAAGCTTGGCCAAGTCAAACACGCGCCCTTGGTATTTTGCGCGCAGCTTTTCATTAAAGGTGTGGTGGGATTTATTAAATCCATTGCCATGCAGAGGTACGGTAACGTGTACGAAAACCACATTGCCGAAGGTGCTCTGCAAGGCATCCATGGTGGCGCTATAGGTATCAAAGAGGTTGTCGACGTTGGTGCCGTCGTTCAAGTCGTCATAGCAGAATTTAAAGAAAGCGATGTCGACGTTGTTTTGGACGACGTCGTTCATGACACGTTTGAAGTTGTTGATTTTGCCAATGGGGTTGCTGTCGTTTCCGATGTCATATTCACTAAACCCGGGCCCACTTTTGAGTTGTCCAACAACGTTTCCCAAGTTGTTGTCATAGGTTGTAATCATTTTAACACTTGGGGCCATCCTTTTGACGCCTTCAACCATATTTCTGCCCACAGACTTGTGTCCGAAGAAGACTTTGCGGGACTTCAAAGCATTCACTTGAGCTTCTGTGGGTTTTTGGGAATTCATCCAAGGCTCGCCGCAGTCTTGGGTGCACGAATAACCCCCCCCTCCTCCTCCGCCCCCTCCACCACCGCCCCCTCCGCCGCCGCCTCCGCCCTCGCAGTTGCTGCACTCCGTATCGCTATCGCAAGAGAAAGCCAGAAAAGCCGCCGCCAACATGACACTCAAAAAAGAGATTTTCTTCATCATTTCCTCCCAGAGGGCTCCGTCCTGCCCCATTTAAAATTTTCCTGTCAAAAACATTTAACTTCCGCTGTCAGGCTAATACAAAACCCGACACCGGTCAGCATTTCCCATTAAGGCGTGTCTTTGGTGTTATCACCCTGGCTGTTGGTATGGGTATTTTGGGGCAACCCAGCCAGGAAGTGGCCGAAAGCGGAGGCCACATGAGCCCTCCCGGCCGCGTTGAGGTGTCCGCCGTCGTCGCTCATGCCTGCGACGAGTGCGGGGATTTGGCTTCCTTCATATTCGAAGCTTTCGCGCGTCCCATCGGGATAGGTGGATTCGGCGAGCGCCAAGTCAAACAGCGGTTCCTTGTCGGCATAGGTTTCGCGGAGTTTTTGGTTAAAGGCCTCGCGTTTTTGGTTTTCCAAAATTCCCCCGAGGGTTTTGCCGAGGGCTTTTTTGAGCCAGCTTTTGGCGCCGCGCTCAACCGTGGTAAGCGGCGCCGTCACGTGGGCCAAAACCAGTTTGGGGAATTGGGCACGCAGGCGTTGAAAACTTTCCTCATAGCGCAAAAAGAGGGCGTCGACGTCGGTATTGGCTTCAAAGTCGATATAGCAAAGTTTCAGCATGGCGATGTTGGCATGGTTGCCGACGCCGTCCATGACTAATTTTTCGAAGTGCTCTATTTTCGAAAGGGGCTGGGTATTTTCACCCACCAAGGTATCGACGATTCCGGGGTTAGCGAAAGCGGCGGGGGGGTGTGCGGGGTTGAGGGGGAATAGGGGGAGGGGGCTGTTCATTTCGCGGAGCCCGTCGCGGATGTTTTG
>WQYA01000093.1 GCA_009781495.1 Cystobacterineae bacterium | reverse complement strand
GTGGATCAAGTAAAGAGTTCGAGGGGGTCGCGAGTGCTGCAGGAGCCCCGCAGGGCCCCAGAGGGTGTTTTTTTGGTTACTTTTTTGTCACACAAAAAAGTGACTCGCCGGGAGGCGAAACCTACTGCTTCCGCGGAGCGGAGACGGCCGGGCCGCAGGCCCAAGAAAATACCCAAAATAAAAACAATGCTCGAATGGGCGAAAAGAATATTTTTGCTACCCCCAGCACACAGCCCCAAACAACCACCACCCCGCCCCTCAGGGGCACCCCTCCAGGGAGGGGAATTTTAAAGACAGCCGGGCCGCAGGCCCAGCACCAACCCCCCCGGAGGGGAATTTTTTATATAAGCCCGCCGCTAGGCGAAAAATACCCCCCCTCACTTTTTAGTGGTATTTGGTTTTATCCTCAATGAGCGCCTTCAACACGCCGGCGTCCAGCAAAGTGGAGGTGTCGCCGAGGCTGTGGAATTCGCCTTCGGCAATTTTGCGCAGAATGCGCCGCATGATTTTTCCGGAGCGTGTTTTCGGCAAAGCGGGCGCCCAGTGGATGACGTCCATGCGCGCAATTTTTCCAATTTTGTGCGTCACCAACTCCATAATTTCCTGCTTGAGTTGGTCATTGGTTGCAATGCCCTCCTTCACCGTCACATAGGCATAAATGCCCTGGCCCTTAATGTCGTGCGGGAAGGGCACGACGGCGGCCTCGGCCACACTCTTGTGCTCCAAAATGGCGCCCTCAATTTCGGCCGTGCCGAGGCGGTGTCCCGAAACGTTGAGGACGTCGTCGACGCGGCCCGTAATCCAATAATAGCCGTCCGCGTCGCGGATGGCGCCGTCGCCGGTGAAATAATAACCGGGGTATTGGGAGAAATAACTTTGGAAAAAACGCTCCTCGTCGCCATAGACGCCGCGCATCATGGAAGGCCACGGCGCCTTAATGCACAAATGGCCGCTGCCGGGGCCCTCAATCTCCTTGCCCTCGGCGTCCAGCAGCGCGGGCTGAATGCCGAAAAAGGGCAAAGTCGCCGCGCCGGGTTTGGTGGGGATGGCGCCGGGGAGGGGGGTTATCATTATGGCGCCGGTTTCGGTTTGCCAATAGGTGTCGACAATGGGGCACTGTCCGCCGCCGATGTTGGCGGAGTACCACTGCCAGGCCTCGGGGTTAATGGGCTCTCCCACGCTTCCCAGGAGGCGTAGGGAGGAGAGGTTATGTCGTTGGAGGTGTTTAGGGGGGGCCTTCATGAGGGCGCGTATGGCCGTGGGCGCGGTATAAAAAACATTGACCGCGTGCATGTCAATAATCTGCCAAAAGCGCCCCGGGTCCGGATAGGTGGGAATGCCCTCAAACATCATCGTCGTCGCGCCGTTGGAGAGGGGCCCATAGAGGATATAGCTGTGGCCCGTAATCCACCCTAAGTCCGCCGTACACCAAAACGTATCCTCGGGTTTATGATCAAAAATAACATTAAAGGAGAGGTTAGCCCCCAACAAATAACCCGCCGTCGTATGCAAAACCCCCTTGGGCTTTCCGGTGGAGCCCGAGGTATAGAGAATAAACAACGGGTCCTCCGCGTCCACCTCCTCACATGGAAACTCGAAGGACAAGTCCGGGTCCGAAATGAGGTCATTCCAATGCAAGTCCCTTCCGGCCTTCCAATAGTTGTGGGTGTCGGCGGAGACGCGGTGCACCACAACGACGTGGGGCACCTTAAACGAAGAATTATAGAGGGCCTCGTCGACGTTGTTTTTCATGTCGACAATGCGCCCGCCGCGAAAGCCCGCATTGGAGGTGACAATGACTTTGGGTTTGGCGTCCTCAATGCGGCCCTGCAAGGCCTCGGCCGAAAACCCGCCATAAACCACCGAGTGGATGGCGCCCATACGTGCGGCCACGAGGGAGAAAATGGCCAACTCCGGAATCATCGGCAAATAGAGCAGAATGCGGTCGCCCTTCTGCACGCCGAGGTTTTTGAGGGCATTGGCGGCGCGGCACACCTCTTTGTGTAACTGCTGATAGGTATAAGTTTTGCTCTCCCCTGGTCTATCCCCTACCCAAATGAGGGCGGCTTTATTTTTAATAGGGGTTTTAAGGAAGCGGTCTAAACAGTTATAGGCTACATTGAGTTTACCCCCTGAAAACCAGCGTATGTCCCCTTTGGCGAAGTCCCCCTCCAGCACGCTGTCCCAGGGTTTAAACCAGTGTAACCTTTGGGCTTGTTGGGCCCAAAAGGCTTCGGGGGTTTCAATGGACTCGCGGTACATGGCTTCATATTCCGCGGCCTTCACATTGGCTTGGGCGACAAACTCAGGGTGGGGTGCATAGGGCTTTGCGTTAAACATGAAGGCTCCTTAGCGCTTTTCAGAGGGGTGTTGTTGAGGCTTGGAAACCGGTTTTTCCCTCAAAACCCCCGCAAACTCCAGCGCTGTTTTTTGGGGGGGGGCCCAAATGCGCAAAATTTACCCCCCTCAGAGGGGGAATAGGGGGGTAGACTTAAGCCTTTTCCCCTCCTGTCCCCCTCCTGTCCCCCCCTGGCTTAGAGAGAAGACGGCCCTAAGCCTGGCCTCCTAGAAAAGTGGCCACAATACCCCATGAGTTTCCCAGTATTTATTTATTCGAAAATAGAAACTTGTATTTTCTGAGGGGGCTATGTCATGTTAAGGCCGAAGGCCGGTTTTAGAGGGGGTTCCTATGAATAAAGCGATATGGTCCTTAGCCCTTGTATGGGCGCTGTCACAGGCGGCCTGCGGGGATGGGTTATGCCTCAAGTGTGACGAAAGTGATGAAGCCGACGGCAGTGGCATCAGCGAAGTCCGTGAGGAATACGAGGCATGCGAAGACGGTGAGGAAGGCAAAAGGGGCGACGAAATATATGAAGTCTGCGACGGCAAAATATGCGAGCGGGGCGATGAAAGTTGTGAAGTGGGCGACGGCAAATGTGTGGTGGGCTATGACGGCGACTGTGAGCTGGGGCAGGTATGCTTTGCCTGTAGGGGTGCGCCCAAAGGCCTTCAAGGCGTGTGCAGGGACGGGCAGTTGGATGCCGGCGGCAAGCTGGTAGCGGCCGTGGTGTTTGAAAGCATTGAGCAAGGCGGACGGACGTCGTCGTGGGTCCATTCATCGGACATGGAGCGAGCGTATTTTTTTGGATGTCCGGTGAGTGCATATTTTGTTGGGGAAGGGTGTCTTCTTATAGAGGAAGTCCCTCCCTCGGGGTTTGCCATAGCGTGGTTTGGCAGGGCGCCTGCTGTTTTGACGGCGAGAGTCCAAGGGCCCTATGCTGAGGCAGCGCAACTCAGAGCCGGCGTATGGGACGTGGAATATGGCTGTGAGAAAGCCGAAACTACGCCCAGGGGGCAGCGGTGGACTTGTGGTTTCTCAGAGGGTTGGGCAGGAGACAACTTTTTGAGCAGGTTGTTGCCTGTGGAGTTGATTCGCCTGTGGACAGAGGACACCCAAGCCTTTCCATTGAAGGGCAGTCTTTTTGTGGACACCCTGCCTTTGCAGCCGCCGCGTTTGTTTTTGGAGGCTTGGATGGAACATGATTTGCTTCATGTGGGTGTGGACAAAGAAGGCATCCAAGGGACCCAGGGTTATGGAGGCGCTTGGTTGAACGACATCCAATTCCACAACCTGGAAGTTTTCAGGAATGGCGACCTTTACTATGCGGACACCGAGTTGGTTGAGTTCATCATATCCGAAGTTTTTTGGAAAAAGCTGCCTGAGATGCTTGAGAGGCAAGTCCCGCTGTTGTATGGCATATTCCCTGACGACACCTTTGAAGTTCGCACCACCGTCAGTGTCAGAGACTCAGCTGGAAACGAAGCCCACCGTCTTGAGTTAACAGCCCCGGTGAGGCGACAAAGCAGATAAATTCCCCTCCCGGGGGTTGTTTTCTTGGGCCTGCGGCTCGGGCTGTCTTTTAAATTCCCCTCCGGGGAGGGGTACCGGCATAGCCGGGGGGGTGGTTGTTTAGGGCTCAGGGCTGTAGGGGGGTAGAAATATTCTTTTCGCCCATTCAGGGCGGGGTTCTCCTGGGCCTGCGGCCCGGGCATTTCCGCTGCGCGGCTGCCGTAGGTTTCGCCTACCGGCGAGTCACTTTTTTGTGTGACAAAAAAGTAACCAAAAAAACACCCTCTGGGGCCCTGCGGGGCTCC
>WQYA01000092.1 GCA_009781495.1 Cystobacterineae bacterium | reverse complement strand
ACGGGAGATAAGGTTTCTGGGGGGGGGTAGGCCTCTTCCAAATGGCAAAGCTTTTATGCGGAGCACGCTAGGCAGGGGTGCGTGCGGCCCGCTTAACGGGCAGAGCAGGGGGGCCACGGGGTAAACGGCACCGGCCTCGCAGAGTGGTTTTTCTTTGGTTACTTTCTTTTGCGCATGCAAAAGAAAGTGACTCGCCGGTAGGCGAAACCTACAGCAGCCGCGCAGCGGAAATGCCCGGGCCGCAGGCCCAGCACCAAAAACCCCGCCCGGAGGGCAGAAGAATCGTTTTTCACAGCCCGCCGCAGGCGAAAAATACCCCCCCCTCTTCACGGGAAATGACCCCCTATGCTGAACATGCCCCCCCCCACCATAGGCGCAAACCCCACCTGTACCTTCTGCTTCTTCGCCTTCTGCAAAGAACGCTCCGGCGAAAGAAAAAACAAAGTCGTCCCCGCTATCAACGCCGCCCCCGCTGCAGAAAAGGTGGCAATGGAAACCGCTTTGTATGTGTTGGTTGTGCTTCTTAAACTCGCCGCCTTCGCTAAATCCCGCTTCCCATCAACAACCCCCTCCCCTGTTTCCATCTTCCTGTATTTCCTGAAGGTGTCGTCCGCTAGCCCTGCGAATACGGTGCCGGTGATGGCGGCGGCGGCCGCTGTCCCAAACAAAGCATAGGCGCTGACGCGCATGGGCGAGGTTTTCTTGCTGAGCTCGTCTATTTCCGCGCGCTTCACCCACCGCCCGTCCGGCAACAATACCCACTCCTCCCTCGTCCCCGGGCCTACTATAATGGTAGGCGCCGGCGCTTCACTCGGCTTCTTGTTGAAAATCCAATCCGGGTGCGAAACCAGGCTTTGCAGCTTCAACTCCGCAAACAACTTCTCATAGGCGGCCCGCGCGTTGTTGTCCTCCACCACACGGCTGACACTCTGCACATAAAGCGGGCCTACGGCTTTGTATACCAGGCTGTCCTCGGGGTTAACCCTGTCGGACTGCACAATGCGCGCATTCAGCGTATAGGTGTCGCCATTGCGGAACATGCTGACAATAATAATGTAGTGCGCCCGCGTCGCTTGGCCCAACTCCGAAAGGCATTTGTCGTCGTTTTTGCAACTGCCCCCCTGCTTCTCCAAAAACCCCTCCACCACCTCCTCCGGCGTCATGCTTATTTTTTGCTTCGCCGCCTCCTGCATAAACAAAGCATTCCACCGCTTCCCCCTCGGCCCTTGCTCCGTCATCAGAGGGTGTATGCTGACTCGCGGCTGCGCAAAAGCCGCAGCGCCCAACAACCATAGCCCCACCCCTAGGCATAAACCCGCCTTGCTGAAAACGCTTTTGAGTCCCCCGGCCAAAACGCTCTCAAAACCTTTGTTGAAAACCTTTTTTCCTTCGTCAAAAACTCTTTTCACACATTTCTCCGTTTGCTCAAGGCCCGCCAAGGCTTGCCTTCACTTTAAACTCTGCGAGTGGCGGCGCCTTGCGTCGGGCGCCTGTCTGCTGTTTGTTGCATCTTTTGCTTGTCTTCCCGCCCTGTTTCCCCTCGTATTTTGGGTTGGCTCTCTTGTTTCAACCGCTAGTCCAACAGTTGTTTTCTGGCTTGCACTTCATAACCTCTCATCCACGCATTCAAGTCCCTGTTGAGTTTTTGGCAGCCAACCTGTGTGCTGCTGTTTTGAATGGCATTTTGGTAGCCCCTAAACTCGTTGGCAAGTGTCGTTCGGTTTTCGTCGTTAATGCGGGAAAGGCCTTTAATGCTTTGGTGGTATTTGTTCAACTTGGTTGTCAATTGGGCCGTCCAGGAAACGGCGGCCACGGCACAGTCAACGGTGTCTTCGGCCTCGGAGGCAGGCACAATGGAAGGAATGTATTTTGTCGTGGCCGCGGGGGGTTTTTTCGTCGCAGAGGCGGCCGAAGCGGTGCGCGTATTGCCCGGTATGGCGGGGTTCGGCTTTTTGCGGGGTATATCCTCAGGCGGCGGCGAAGCAGCAGCGTCGCTCAAGTCCAGGACAGGGGGGGGTGTCGTCTCCACCACAGGGGGAGGGGGGCTTTCTATAGGGGCTTCTACCTTTATTATCGGCGGGGCCTGGGGGGGCGGCGGGCTGTTTTTGTGAGACTCGTTAATATATTCATTCGCATAATAGAGGAGTACCCCTCCCATAATAAAGCTAATGGCCAGAGGAGCGCCTATATAGGCCCACCAGGAGGGCCCAAAAATTTTCTTTTTGGTTTCCTGGGGCAAGGGAAGCGGCATGGCCCTGACGACGGTGTCCTCCTGCTGAATTTCTTTCATAATGCGACGGAGGCGCTGCTTCACATCGTCGACATTGCGGGGCCTGTCCTCAGGCTTCTTTTTCAGCATGGCGATGAGCAATTCCGCCAAGCTGTTGGGGAGGCCGTCGACCAATTTGGAAATATCGGGCGCTTCCTCATAGGCATGCGCGCGCATCATCGCCGTAGCGTTTGCGGCGCGAAACGGCAAGTCCCCGGAAAGCATTTCAAAGAGGACGACGCCCAGCGAATAAATGTCTGTCCTCGTTGAAGCGGCCAGGCCTTTGGCCTGCTCCGGCGCTATGTATTCCGGCGTGCCGGCCACGACGGAGGCTTTGTCCAAGGCGCCGACTTTTTCAGTCCCGGCGTTGGTGGAGGGTTGCAAAGCGTTGACGGGGTTTTCCTTGGCCAGGCCGAAGTCCAGCAGTTTAATGCACTCTGTGCCGTCGCTTTGTTTGACGATATAAATATTGGAGGGCTTCAAATCCCGGTGAATGACATTCACCTTGTGGGCGGCCTGCAGGGCGTCCAAAATTTCGTCGGCAATTTCCAAAACGCGGAAGACGGGCATGCCGGGCGTGTTGCGTTTCTCTTGGGCCAACACCTCCTCCAGGCTGTTGCCGTCCAAATATTCCATCGTCATATAGTGACGACCGTCCGGGAGGCGTCCCCAGTCAATAATGTTGGTAACGCCCTGGTGGCGGATGGAGCTGAGGACGGCCGCCTCTCTCTCAAAACGCGCCACTTGCTCCGGGGAGTCGGCCATTTCAGGCCGCAAGACTTTAATGGCGGCGGGCCTATTCATGGAGCGGTGTTGCGCATAATAGACGATGCCCATGCCGCCGCCCGCAACGTATTTCTCAATAACATAGTTGCCGACGGGGAGGCCGATGAGCGGGTCTACGCCCGTCTCCTCCGTGGTTTCCAGCGCCCTTGTTTTCTCGGTGGTGGTGTCTAGGGGAAGCGTTTCATGCATGGCGGGTTTGGCCTCTTCAGGAGGCCTGGGCGGCGCCAGGCCTGCACGCTGGTAGGCTTCTTGCAGCGAAATGACGCGGTGCTCGTCGGTTTGCCTTTTGTGTTTTTCCTCGTCCAAAGGCTCCATATGGGGTGATTTTAGCTTGTCCACCATGGTGAAGCAAACTTCCTCTCTGGCTGATGTTTTGGGTTGTTTCCATAGGGCTGTCTTTTGTTGTTTTGGGGCAACCGTGACAGAAACCTTCGCACCCTCCTTTGGCTGGCTGTCATGTTTTGGCAGTGTCCTTCTACAATATGTTTCATTCCATTCCCTCCCGCCCTCACAACCCAAGGCGAGGCTTTTCCATGCCTCACCTCTGCTTTAACTCATAACCCAAGGCAAAACCCTCGTGCCTCCCCCCGTTATGCACCCAGGCGGTTGCCTCCAGTCCAATGTATATGAAAAAAATTTTTTTTCCAAGTCCGGTATTCTCAAAGTGTATAAACCGTAGGGTCCGCAAAAGTTTCCAAGGGGGGGGTATTTTTCGCCTGCGGCGGGCAAAAAAAATAGCCCTTCTTTTCCCCTTCCAGGGGGGGGTTAAAAGCATTTCTTTTTCCCTTCCCGGGGGGTTAAAAGCACTTTTTTTAGGGGGGTAGTTTTAGTGAAAAATATTTCTGTTTACCCCTCCGGGGAGGGGGTTTTGGGTGCTGGGCCTGCGGCCCGGCTGTTTCCGAAAACAATTCTTCTGCCCTCCCGGGCGGGGTTTTTGGTGCTGGGCCTGCGGCCCGGGCGTTGTTTGCCCTCCCGGGCCGGTTTGTTGCTGGGCCTGCGGCCCGGCTGTTTCCGCTGCGCGGCTGCCGCAGGTTTCGCCTCCCGGCGAGTCACTTTTTTGTGTGACAAAAAAGTAACCAAAAAAACACCCTCCGGGGCTCTGCGAGGCCCCCTGACGGGGTTGGGGCATTGCAGTTAGCCCCCCCTT
>WQYA01000091.1 GCA_009781495.1 Cystobacterineae bacterium | reverse complement strand
GTGAGTGCATACAGGGATTAAAAACGAGGATGCCCTCCCGATGAAGGGTGCTTAGTAGAGGGGAGGGTGAAGGGGGGGCTAACTGCAATGCCCCAACCCCGTCAGGGGGCCTCGCAGAGCCCCAGAGGGTGTTTTTTTGGTTACTTTTTTGTCACACAAAAAAGTGACTCGCCGGGAGGCGAAACCTGCTGCCGCCGCGCAGCGGAAAACAGCCGGGCCGCAGGCCCAGCAATAACCCCGCCCGGGAGGGCAAACAACGCCCGGGCCGCAGGCCCAGCACCAAAAACCCCGCCCGGAGGGGCAGAAGAATTGTTTTCGGAAACAGCCGGGCCGCAGGCCCAGCAATAACCCCGCCCGGGAGGGCAAACAACGCCCGGGCCGCAGGCCCAGCACCAAAAACCCCGCCGGGGAGGGCAGAAGAATTGTTTTTAAAAACAGCCGGGCCGCAGGCCCAGAGAAAAGCCTCTTGCAAGGCAAAAATATGACTTTCTCAAGAAGCTTGCCTTGTTGGGAATAAACCGTTAGGGCGGGGCATGGCAGAGAATTTTATTTTTACCATGGGTGACTTGCGCAAGGTGGCCGGCGGCAAGGAAATACTCAAGGACATTTCCCTGTGCTTCTTCCCAGGCGCTAAAATTGGAATTATAGGCCCCAACGGCGCGGGCAAGTCCACCCTTTTGCGCATTATGGCCGGACAGGACAAAGAGTTTTTCGGCACCGCGCGGGCAGACCCCAAAGCGCGCGTCGGCTTTTTGCCGCAGGAGCCCCGGCTGGACGAAAGCCTCAACGTGAAAGGCAACGTCGAGTTGGGTGTGCAACCCACCCTTCAACTGTTGAGTCGCTTCAACGAAGTTTCCTCGGCCATGGGGGAGCCCGACGCGGACTTTGACAAGCTTTTGGAGGAGCAAGGCAAACTCCAGGACGCCATTGACGCGGTGGGCGGCTGGGAGTTGGAGCGCAAATTGGAAATGGCCATGGAGGCGCTGCGTTGCCCGCCGCCGGACGCGCAAGTGGCCACCCTCTCCGGCGGCGAAAAGCGCCGCGTCGCGCTGTGCCGCATTCTCCTCGAAAAGCCGGACTTGCTGCTGTTGGATGAGCCTACCAACCATTTGGACGCCGAGTCCGTGGCTTGGTTGGAGCAGCACCTGAAGGAATATACGGGCACGGTGGTTTCCATTACACACGACAGGTATTTTTTAGACAACGTAGCCCAGTGGATTTTAGAGTTGGACTGTGGCCGGGGCGTACCCTGGAAGGGCAACTACAGCTCCTGGTTGGAGCAGAAGAAGAAACGCCTGGAGGCCGAAGAGAAAACCGAGTCCGCAAAGCGGCGTTTTTTGCAAAGAGAGTTGGAGTGGGTGCACAGCAGCCAAAAAGCCCGCCAGGCCAAAGGCAAGGCGCGCCTCAACCGCTATGAGGAAATGCTGGAGGAGCAAAAGGCCCAGGCCAAGCGTGAGGCGGGCGGCGAAATTCTGGTGCCGCCTGGCCCCAAGCTGGGGGGGTTGGTGGTGAAGGCCACAGGTTTAAGCAAGGCCTATAGGGGGCGTGTACTTTTTGAAAACCTCGGCTTCGAGTTGCCGCGCGGCGGCATTGTCGGCGTTATTGGCCCCAACGGCGCCGGTAAAACCACCCTCTTCCGTATTTTGGTAGGCGAAGAAAAACCCGACACCGGCGAAGTCCTCATAGGCGACACCGTTAAAATGGCCTATGTCAACCAAACCCGCGACGCCTTGGACGGCGAAAAAACGGTTTTTGAGGAAGTTTCCGCCGGGTTGGACCAGTTGGACTTGGGAAGCCGCATTGTCCCCTCCCGCGCCTATTTGGCCAGCTTCGCCTTTAAGGGCGCGGAGCAGCAAAAGCGCGTCAAAGACTTGTCCGGCGGCGAGCGCAACCGCGTACACCTGGCCAAGTTGCTGAAGGAGGGCGGCAACCTTCTGCTGCTGGACGAGCCTACCAATGACTTGGACGTTGAGACGCTGCGCAGCCTGGAGGAGGGCCTTTTGCAATTTGCCGGTTGCGCTGTCGTCATCAGCCACGATCGCTGGTTTTTGGACCGTATTGCGACGCACATTCTCTCTTTTGAGGGGGAGGGGAAGGCCTTCTTCTTCGAGGGTAACTTCCAGGATTATGAGGAGGATAAGCTTAAACGCCTGGGCCCTGAAGCCCTGAAGCCTAAGCGGCTTAAATATAAACCGCTGCCCCAAACTTGAGGGGACAACACCCCCCCCATACAGTCCCCTGCTGCCCCTTGTTGGGGACTTTTAAAACCATAGTTGGAATATGCCGCGGCGGCCCTCGTGCCCCTGTTGCTAAAACGCCAAAACGCTCCTCTTGTGAGGCCCACTGCCATAAATTGAAAAGTCTGCTATAGGGAGCAGAGGGATTGCGAGGACGTCATGCATAACGGGCAAAGGAAAAAAAGGGGGGGCGCCCAAAAACGACGCGCCGCTTGGGGCTTGCTTCTGCTTTTTGTGGCTTGCGCAGAAACGGAGCCGGGCTTTGCGTTGGAGCCCAAACTCAGCGTGGATTTGACAGAGCTTGTTTTTGACTCGGGAAAGGCCGACGAGAAAAGCTTTGGGCTGGTTTCCAATACAAGCTGGGTTGCAAACTGTATACACGAAGGGGTTTGGTGCCATGTGGAGCCGAGTTTCGGCAGCGGCAATGCAAGGGTGAAGGTGAAAGTGCAAAGAAACAACGGCCAAGCCCAACGCTTCGCTGCCGTGCTGCTCAAAGCAGGGCCCGCCGAAGCAAAGGTGAGCATAAGCCAACCCTATGCCATTCTCACCCTCAACAGCTTTAAGCCTGCTGCAGAGAGATTTGGCGAGACACTCACCCTCCAAGGAGAAAACTTCAGCACCGTCCTCTCAGAAAACAGCGTCACCTTAAATGGCGTCTCTGCTGAAATTCTTTCTGCTATAGAAACCGAGCTTCGGGTGAAAGTTCCCAAAAACAAAAACTGCAGCGGCCTCGTGCAAGTCACCACCACCAGCGAGGGAATTGGAAAAACGGCTACCGCCGCCGCCGCCTTCACCTATGTGCCGACAGCTGCCGTCAGCACGCTTGCGGGCAGTGATACAGCAGGCACTGCCGACAACACGGGAGTTGATGCACAGTTTTATTTCCCTTATGGAATAACCATAGACGCCACGGGCAACCTCTATGTGACGGATTCTGAAAGCAACCGTATACGCAGGGTAACACAGGAAGGCGTCGTCACCACCCTGGCCGGCAGCTCACAAGGCGCCAGCGACGGCGCAGGGGTTGATGCACGGTTTAATTTCCCTTATGGAATAACCATAGACGCCTCGAACAACCTCTATGTGGCGGATTCCGGAAACGACTGCATTCGCAGGGTGACGCCGGCAAACATCGTCAGCACTTTTGCCGGCAGCACACAAGGCGTCAGCGACGGTACGGGAGTTGATGCAGCGTTTTCTTTCCCTAGTGGCATAACCATCGACGCCCTGGGCAACCTCTATGTGACGGATTCTGAAAGCAACCGCATCCGCAAGGTGACGCCAACAGGCGTCGTCACCACCCTGTTCAATGGCGACACACAAGGTTTTGCCGACAACACAGGAAACGATATGCGGCTTTCTTCCCCTAGAGGAATCGCCATCGACGCCTCGGGCAACCTCTATGTGGCGGATACCGCTAACCACCGTATACGAAAAATAACTTTAGAATGAGAGGGGAGTTTTTGCCCTCCGGGCGGGGGGTTTCTCTTGGGCCTGCGGCCCGGCGGTTTTCCGCTGCGCGGGCGCTGTAGGTTTCGCCTACCGGCGAGTCACTTTCTTTTGCATGCGCAAAAGAAAGTAACCAAAGAAAAACCACCCTCCGGGGGCCCCTTCGCGGGGGGCCAAGCATCATTCGCAACCCCTTTCGAGCTTCCCTCACTTGCTTGCATCAGGAGGGGCCGTACACGCGGTGCAAGGTTGAAACGTATCAGCACAGTCCTCAGAACCCCCTCCCCCGGAGGCAGCACGGCCTCAAAACTCGCCACCGTTGGCGCAACAAAGACGGCAGAGAGCTCGGGTTTGAGTCCTTTTGGCAGCAACGAGTTGAACAGGGACGCCTGCCAGCGTCCCCTAAAGACCAAAAACTACCTGGGAAATGAATATAATACCCTAGAAAATAAAGCCCTTAGCCTTAGGTAAGCCGGCAAAGAACTGCTCAACGCTGATTTTGAATCCAACAACGTCGACAAAATGTCGGATGAGCTCAACAAGCGTCATGTTGAGCTCGACGAGGGTCGTGTTGAG
>WQYA01000090.1 GCA_009781495.1 Cystobacterineae bacterium | reverse complement strand
GGGCATACGCTGTGGCTGGTAGGCACAAGGGGCGAAGTAGCCGCCGTCCGCGTCAACAGCAATGGCCTCCACCGTACAGCCCAATGGCCTAAACATTTGCATGACAATTGCAACTCCGCAAATGCCAACGTCGGCGCCGGCCGCACCCCCGAGGAAAGGGCCAATAACTTGGGGGTGTGCCTACGCTAAGGCCCATGGGGAGGCTAAATACGGCTCTTTTCTATGCACTGCATTGACATTGCACCCCCCCCGCAATACAATATATTAAAAGGAGCCCCCATGCGTGACTCAGTTAACCTAAGCATAAGGCTAAGCCGGGAGTTGAAGGAGCGCGCCGAGGCGCTGTTTGGGGAGTTGGGAATGAATTTAACCACGGCCCTCAATGTTTTTTTGCGCCAAGCGGTACGCCAGGGCGGCATTCCTTTCCCCGTGCAGGTGGACGCGTTTTATGCGGAGCCAAACCTTGCCCACCTGCGCCGTGTGGCTGCGGACATGGACGCCGGGCGCAACCTTGCGCCGCACGAGTTGCTTGAGGCGGACGAGTGAAAAAACTCTGGCATGACACGGCGTGGAGCGACTGTTTGTCATGGCAAAGTGAGGACAAGAAAACCCTTAGGAAAATTAACATATTAATAAAAGACATAGAGCGTAACGGCTACCGGTGTATGGGCAAGGTAGAGCCTTTAAAAGGAAATTTATCCGGCTGGTGGGCTTGCCGTATAGACGAAAAAAACCGCCTCGTATTCCGCCTCAAAGAGGAAGCCTTGGAAATCGCCGCCTGCAAAGGCCACCATGCCTAATGCCCCCTCCAAGGGGGGGCCGAAGCCCGTGCGGTTTCCAAAGCCGCGGCGCGAGGGGGGGGTGTACAGCATAAGCGACGCCGTAGGTGAGGGCCGCTGGCCGGGGCCCCGCAGGGGGGTAAGCTTAGTGGGGGGGTATGCCACTTGGAGGCGGCAATGCGCCTATGCGAAGCACGCTGGACCGATTCCAGGTTGAAGGGATTCTGCAGAGCAGTTTCCATTGAAACTCGCTTCGCTCGTTGACTTCACTGCGCTCGACAAGAGAGAGCTGCGCTCTCTCTTGTCTCCCTCCGTTCCGTGGTGAAGAGCAAGCTCCCTTCCACCTTTCCCTCGTCAGAAAGCTCCACGAGCAAGCTCCGGTGGAGCTTGCTGACGGAAGGGAGGAGGCAGGGAGTGCACTGGAGTGGGCTTCAGCTGAGCAAAAACGCGTCCAACGAAGAGAAAGTGTCCATGTGGAACCGGCTTAGGCCGCGGCGTGGCGTCCGCGTCTTTCCAGCACCTTGGCAAGGGCGGTATCCGCCGCCGGCACCAACAGGAGGAGGCACAGCAGCCACAGCAAAGTCATTTGGTAGCCCCCTATGAGTTGGTGCAGACGCCGGCTGAAAATGTCATCCAACCAAGGGCCGTCGAGCAACTCCGTCGCGTCTTGGTTCCACAAATGGGAAAGCGTCTCTTTGTCAAAACCGCTCCATTCCGAAGCTTTTGTGTTCAGTTTGTCGGCCAGAAAATCCACGAATGTCTCCAACATCCATCTCCTGGCCGAGGGAAGCGCTTTGTGCATCCTCTTCGCGAGAAGGGACTGCTCCAAGTTGTCTTCTATTCTCGTCTTGAGTGCGGCCAGGGAAAGCCGGGCGTTGCTTTCAGGGGGGAGGGTTTGCAAATGGACCAACACCTCCTGCTTGAAAGGGTGCAGCATCCGTTGAATCACCTTATCGCTGAGTATTTGGGTATATTGCAACAACCCAAAACCTGCGCCAACAACAATAAAACTAACGGGAATATAAAGGAAATAAAGCTTAGCGGCCCAATTCCAATAGCGGTTTTGCCGCTTGAATAATTTAAATTGTATGCACCCCCACACCACGCCTAAGGACAAAAGCAAACCCAAAGCCATAAATTTGGCCACACTCCAAAAAGCGGCCAAGGGCTCAAAATACCCGGCAATGAGACTGAATTTCTCAAAAAATAAGAAAAAATTTTCCAACATAACAAGGGCCTTCCTTCAACAAAGCTGCTCCAACACGGGCCATTTCTCTCCCCTGCCGAAAAACGGCCGGGAAACCCACAAGGCCTGAGGGGTGAAAATGCTCCAACACTCCGTTTTCATGGGGTTTCCTTCATGAGCCCCCGAGGGTTTCTGCTGGCGGCCAAACCCTTTCTCCTGGGGCGCTCCCTTGGCATATACGCAGGCCGCCCAAAACAACAAAGCGAGGGGGGAAAAATAGGGTGGGGCATGGGTTTATTCTCCGTCGGCCTCCGGGCGCTCCGGCTGCCGAGCCCTCAGCGTCCTGAGGCGGAACATAAACAAATAGCTTGTGCCCAAAACCACCCCTAAAATGACAGCCCCATAGAGGGGCTCGCTCCGCATAAAGCGGATTTCGGACTCTAGGCTTTCCAGGCTGCTGAATTTGCCGCCCACAAGGAAGGGCGCAAAAAAAGCAAGCCAGCCCAGCAGAAGGTAGGCCAACTTTTGGCCCCATGAGTGCTTCCATTGCAACTGTGCTTTGCACCCGCTGCATGGGCCTGCCGCTGTGGTTTTGAAGGGCTTGGCCGAGGCCAGCGCCTCACTCGTGAGGGCTGTCCCACACAGGGGGCACTTCCATGTCATAAAAGCCATGGTATGGACTCCCTTTCCAAAAGGTAAACCCCATAGGGCGAAAGTTTTAAGGGAGAGGAGGGCATAAGCAGCGCTGGAGGGCAGTTGAGGGGAGGGCCATTTCTCCTGCCCCTTAAAAATAAGGGCAGGGGCAGTTTAGCATATTGTAGGGGAATATACCATACCATTTCATGTGGGGGGAGGGGGCCAAGGGGTTAAGGCCATGGGGGGGTTAACCCTAGGCTGGGCATAGGGTGGAAACGTTTCCCTGCCCCATTGGACGGGGGCGAGGGGGTTTCTGCGGGCAGAAACCCCCTCGCCCCTAACTCGCAAAGTCCCATAGCCCCCCCTCAGTGGCTAGGGGCTGTCCATATGGCGTCATAGGGGCAGTGGCAGTCGTCCTCCAGGGGCTCCGGGTAGCTATAATGCCGGCCCTCGGGGTTTTTCAGCAGCGTTTCCTTTTCCCCCCATGCCACTACCCCTTCGGGGGCTAGGCGTAATTTTCCACCCCCCCCCGGTAAGTCTACCGCAAAGGCCGGTAGGGCTAAGCCTGAAACCCTGGCCCCTAACTCCTGCATTAACCCCACCCCCCAACGCAAAGGGGTACGCCAATGGCCGGCGCCCTGGGCCACGTCCATTTGGTGCAAATAATAGGGGCGTACCCGCATGCGCAGGCAGGCCAAAAACAACGCCTCCAAAATACGCGCGCTGGAGTTGAGGCCGCGCAAAAGCACCGCCTGGTTTTCCACGGGCACGCCGGCGTCCACCAGCCGGGCGCAGGCCCTTTGGGCCTCGGGGGTTACCTCCTTGGGGTGGTTGAAGTGGGTTACCACAAAGAGGGGGGCATAGCGACGCAGCATACGGGCGAAGGGGGGGGTAATACGCATGGGGAGGGTAACAGGGCTACGGCTGCCCAGGCGTATAATTTCTACATGCTTTATGTCGCGCAGCCGCTTCAGCAAGCCCTCCAATACCTCGTCCGCTAAAAGCCCCGGCTCCCCCCCGGAGAGAATCACCTCCCTTATGCCGGGGTTAGCCCTAATATAGTCTAAGGCCCTGGCCCACTCCCCCTCTCCCAGGGGGTTTCCCCCCCGCGTAAGGCGGCGGCGGGTACAGTGGCGGCAATACATGGGGCAGGCGTCCGTACACAGCAGGAGGGCCCTATCGGCATAGCGGTGCAGCAGGGCGCGTACGGGGCGGTATTTTTCTTCTCCGAGGGGGTCCTCCAAGTCTCCGGGTATGCAATGGGCCTCTTGGGGGAGGGGAATGGCCTGGCGGCGTATGGGGCAAGAGGGGTGGTGGGGGTCCACCAGGGAGAGGACATAGGGGGTGAGGCGCAAGCGGAAGTGTTTTTGGGCAGCGAGGCAACCTGCGCGCTCCTCGGGGGTAAGGGGGAAAAAGCGCTCCAACGCTTCCCAGTGTTGGACGGCGTTTTGCATTTGCCAGCGCCAGTCCCCCCACTGTTTGGCGGAGGCCTGGGGGAAATAGCGGCGGCGAAAGGAGGGGCTAGGCATAGGGGGGTTTTATTTTCGCCTGCGGCGGGCGGCAATTTAAAAACCATTCTTCTGCCCTCCCGGGCGGGGGTTTGGGTGCTGGGCCTGCGGCCCGGCGGTTTTTAAAAACAATTCTTCTGCCCCCCCGGTCCGGGGGTATTGCTGGGCCTGCGGCCCGGCTGTCTCCGCTGCGCGGGCGCTGCAGGTTGAAACTCGCTTCGCTCGTTTAACTCCGCTCCACTTCATGAGTCGTGAAAGCTTTGCTTTCCCGCCTCACACGTTCCGCTCCGTTTCGCCTACCGGCGAGTCACTTTTTTTTGCATGTGCAAAAAAAAGTAACCAAAAAAAACCCACCCTCCGGGGGCCCCTTCGCGGGGGGCCAAGCCTCACTCGCAACCCCTTTCGAGCT
>WQYA01000089.1 GCA_009781495.1 Cystobacterineae bacterium | reverse complement strand
TGACGCACAAAGAGAGGAAAGAAAGCGGGCCCGCCAGGGCCTAAGAGAAACATTCAAAGTGAGAAAAAAACAACGCTCGAAGAAAGGAGACCGCCGGGCCGCAGGCCCAGCACCAATAACCCCGCCCGGGGGGTAAAAAAATTGTTTTTAAAAACGGCCGGGCCGCAGGCCCAAAAATAAAACCGTCCGGAGGGCAGAAGAATTGTTTAAAAAAACAGCCGGGCCGCAGGCCCAAAAAAGCGCCTATGCCAGGGTTGTGCGAGACTTCTGGCAACACCTGCAATTTTTAAGGTGTTGGCGGTTTTTGCGGTGCGCCATGAGCATGCAACAAGCCCCCCCTGAGGAGAGTACTATTTCATAGAGGAGTTTTTCATGAAAAAACAACATGGCCGCGGCCAACAAAGCAATGCCTGTGAGCGCCCAGGGCCACGCATCCCAGCGGCGGTGTTGGCGGGAGCCCGGCACCAGCGCCAAGAAACAGGTTGCCAACACAAAAACGAACAGCACGGGGTGCCCGCCCTCCATAAACGAAGTTGCCGCAGGTAAGCTTAGCAATACCCAAGGCATAAGCGCGCAGTGGACGATGCACAACAACGACAAAAGCTGCCCCACACTGTCGAGTCCAAAAGGCCTGGCTTTGACGGACGCAAGTTTCATGCCCGCGCAAAAAAGCACAGATGCGACTGAGTTGCAACAGCTGAAAGCGATTTATGGAAGCCTAGCGAGGGTAAATTCGTGGGCTTGGAAGAGGTCCACCTCTCCTGCAAAGCCGACAAATTGCTCATATTCTCCAGGAGGAATGCGGCCTTGTGCCAGTTGAAAATGCTCTTCGAGCGTGAAAAGGTTTTTGTCGGAAGTTTCATGTCGCACAAAACTTCCCCACTGGGAGAGGACTTGTTTGGTGTCCACAGGCTCCACAAGCTCAAAATTTTCAGGCAGGCGGAGTTTAAGGTGGACTTTAAGGTTTTCAGGGCTAGGGATAAAGAGGGCCGTTTTACGTACCCCTGAACTAGCATAACGTTGTCCAAGGTTTTGTAGGGGGCTAAGGGCGGGCAGCACCCATCGGTTTTCATCCGCAGCCCATGCGAAGCCTTTGGCTTGAAGCTGGTAGCGTATAACAAAAGCTTCTCCGGGGGCATTGCTGGGCAAAATTTCGATGTTGTCAATGTTGGCGCCGGCGAACTGCTCGCTCAAGCTTTCTTGGATTTTGAATTGTTGTTGCTCGACGGGAAGCTTTGCAAAATTTTCCGTCAACTTAGCTGCCATAAAACCGCTGTATATTTCTTCCCCTTCGCCCGAGAGATTTCCTTGTTCATCCAACTGGAGGTTGAATGTGGCGGAACGCAGCGAGGGCGAGGAGGGCGGCAAGCGTACAAGCTCCAAGGGCTTTCCCGGCTCCGGCAAGACATAAGCCGTTTGGCCGTCCGTATATTCCGGCAAGGAGGCGAAGGGGAGGAAGCGGCTAGAAGCATCCAACCAGAGTGGGGGGTAGTTTTTAAGTTTCACCCTTAAGCACCAATAGCCGAGGTTATTGGGAGGGGGGAACAGCATATTTTTAGGGTTAGAGAAGAGGGAGAGGGCCGCGACGACGCGCACGTCCACGCCCAGGGATTTGAGAGCGGAATAGAGGAGCCAGAAGCGGCTTCCTCTGTCATTGCCCACCGTAGCCGCCGCAGAAACTTGCATGTTGCCGCCGTCGACGATTTGGGCATGCACGGCGTTATAGACGGCCTCAACAGCGGCAATGCCTTGTTTGCCGGCCGCTGTATCGCGTGCAAACTGTTGCACTTCGAAGCTGGCTTGTCCTGCCTCAATGCCGTTGTCTGCCGCTGCGGTGATGAAGTCCTCATAACCGGGGTGAGTGCCCACGCTGACAAAGGGCAACCATTCCATTTGAGAGGGGGGTGCATTGACGTTGACTTCGAAGGCCGGGAGGTTTTTTTCTTCGTGGGAGAAGACGAGGCTATCGCCTTGGAGTTTGGGTGGAAGTGTTTGCATGCCTTGGGCATCGACTTGAAGCTGAGTATTTTTAGGTACAATAACTTTCAGGGTAGACCAGCTGTTAGGTTTAAAGGGGATTTGGAAGAAGAAGGGGGGGGAAGAGAAGCCGGGGCGCAACAAGCCGCGGGGGGGTTGGGAGTTTAAATATTCTACTTCCACCATATCGCCGGGCTCCACCGAGGGCATGCTGATGGTATTTTTATGCTCAATGGCTTCCGGCTCCAAAATGTTGCCGTCTGCTTTGAGCGTCCGGAGTTTAAGGACAACAGCGCCGGGAGGAATTTCCACTTCAGCCGCATGTATAACGCCGCGTTGAGAGAAAGCCTTCTCAATAATATGTGTACGCTCCACCATGGAGCCGTCCTCAAAGAAGCGCATGGCGCTCGCATCCAAGACATAGGCTGTGTCGCTGGCTTCTGCTCTCTCGGACTGGGCATAGGCTTTGAGGGCCTCCTGCGTGGAGATGGCGAACGCATCCAACAACTCTCCGCCAGTGAGGCTGCGCTGGACGACTCTTTGAAGGGCCAAGTCTGCGGGCATAAATGTGAGGGCTTTTTGTCTGGCTTTCAAAGCTTGTTGGGGCTTCCCTTGCGCCTCATAAATGTCCCCCATGAGATAGGGGATGCTGGCCTTATAGGGCCATTTAGGCTCCAAATTTTGGAGGTATAGCAAAGCTTCTTCCAAGCGGCGTTGAGCCAGCAAAACACGCACATGCTCTTCCAAGAGAAAAGCCGTTCTGCTTTCGTCTTCTTTTTGCAGGCGTTGCAAGAGGGACAGCAAATTTTCCCATTCTCCGCGAATTCTGAAGAAAGCCATACGTGTTTCTTCGGCGCCGGGGCATTGAGAGAAGGCTTGGAGGCTTTGTTGGCTTTGCTCAGCGGCGCGGTGTTTGAGGGCCAGTTGGTGCAACAGGAAGCTGGCGCTGCACAGGCCCTCTTTGGAATTGGAAAGGCGCTCAAGAATTTTTTGGGCTTCCGTGTCCAAGCCAAGCTCCAAATAGAGGCGTGCGTTTTCAAACTCAAACTCGGGCGGCAAAAGGCCGAAGCGTTTTTGGGTTTCTTGCAGCAACTGCTCCGCAGCCGTTTGGCGGTTTTCATTCAGGTTAAGGCGAAGGCCGAGAAGGGCAGCGCGGAGCAGGGCGGGGTTTTTTCTTTGGGCGTTTTCAAGCTCCAAAGAGACTTTGGCCCGAGCCGGCGCGTCGAGGGTACGGGTATCGGCCGCTTCTGTTTCGGCGCGCAGGAGGTGGAGGGGGGAGGAGGCAATGTGAGGGGGCCAGAGGGCGAGGAAGCGTTTAGCCTGGTTAGCGTCCGATACGGAGTGGGTTTGAGCGACGACGAAAGCGGCCAAGCCGTCCCCCGCCTCTTGCCCTAATTTTTCAAACAACACGTCCCCTGGGAAATAGACTTGGGCCTCCAAGTTTGTATGGGGGCGAGGGGGGGCCCCTTGGGCGGGGCGGAAGCGTAGGGGGGGGCTATCGTCCAGGGGGCTCACCCTAAAATCCACATTGCTGTTAGGGCGCGTAGAAGGGGTACGTAACATAAAACGGTGCCACCCGGCCTCCAGGTTAAGGACGAGGGTATGGAGGCGGGGTTTTAGGGAGGGGAAGTGGAGGTTAGAGAGGAGGGGTTGTTGGTTAACAAGCAGGAGATAATTTTCATCCCAGAGGATGCGTATGGCATAGGGGCCCGGCCGGCTGACTTCAACGTCGACGGCGAGTATATAGACTTCGCCTGCATTGCCCTCATGGGGGATTTGGTGAAGTCCCTGGGGGGTATTGAGGATACGCAGGGGCACAGGGCCCAAGGCATTGAGGGGGAGGGTCCTCAAGTCCCCGGTGGTTTCGAGGTTGAGGGGTTGGGCGAAGCTGAGCAAGCGGGAAGGGAAGAGGGGTCCGACGAGGCTCCAGGCCTGGGGTTTGCCGCTGTTGGCGAGGAAGCGGTTGGAGTTTTCAAAGTCGCCTTGGCGGTAGGCGATTTCAGCGAGGATATCGGCGCGGAGGGCAGCGGTTTCGCCCTTGAGTTGGAGGGGGAGGAGGCGTTGAAAGATATGGGCATCCAAGCTGGGGGAGAAGCCCTGTATACGTATTAGGTTATAGGCCGCGGATTCAGCGAGGGGGTGTGGGGGTTGGGTTTCGAGGAGTTGGAGGGCGAACTCGGCCTGTTGAGCATAGTCCACCTGGCCGTGAGCCAAACGCATAAGGCCATAGAGAGCCCAAGGCTCATGGTTTTGGAGGGCGCGAGCTTTTTCGAAATATTCTTTAGCTTCATTGGGGTTATCGGCAGACAACCAGGCATAGTGTCCAGCCAAGGCCAAGGCGCGAGCGGAGGCGGGCTGGCTGCGATAGGCTTTTTCGAGGGCCGAGAGGCCGGGTTTAGGGGTTTGAGCGCAGCCCCCGAAGAGGCCCAAGGAGAAACTCAAGAGGAGGAACAAGCGCATAGCGAAACCTCGGGAAGGAAGGCAGCCCTAAGAGAGGAGCATGGAGGGAGAGGGGAGGATTGGCACAAAAAGCGGCAGGAGACAAACGCTGAGGGGGGGGTATTTTCAGCGGCCGTATTTTTGAGGGGGAGGGGAGGGGTTTTTAGGGTTTTTTTTGCTAGGGTTAGGGGGAGGGGGTTTAGGCGATTTAGGGGGGGTATGGGTTGTTTTGGTGGTTTTTTTTACAGGGG
>WQYA01000088.1 GCA_009781495.1 Cystobacterineae bacterium | reverse complement strand
AGTAGCAGAAGAGTTCGAGGGGGTCGCGAGTGCTGCAGGAGCCCCCGGCAGGGCCCCGGAGGGTGTTTTTTTGGTTACTTTTTTGTCACACAAAAAAGTGACTCGCCGGTAGGCGAAACCTACTGCAAACGCGCAGCGGAAATGCCCGGGCCGCAGGCCCAGCAATAAAACCCCGCCCGGGAGGGTAAAAAAACCGTTTTAAAAAACAGCCGGGCCGCAGGCCCAGCAATACCCCTCTAAAAAAAGTGCTTTTAACCCCCGCCCGGAGGGCATAAAAAATATTTTTATACCCTCCGGAGGGAAAAATGCTCTCACAAACCCTGCTTGAAGAAGCCTTGGCCGCTGAAGGTTGGACTTTGCCAACGGGGGCCGTCGAGGGCCTTGTACGCTATGCCGCTGAAATGCTGCGCTGGAATCGCCGCGTAAATTTGACGGCGCTGACTCAACCCGACGAGGTGGTGGAAAAACACCTCGTCGACTCCCTCCATACCCTCCCCCTCCTGCGCCATACCCGCCGCCTCCTGGACTTGGGCAGCGGCGCAGGCTTCCCCGGGGCCGTCCTGGCCATGGCCATGCCAACATTGGAGGTGTGCCTCGTGGAAGCTTCCGCCAAAAAAACAGCCTTCCTCCGGCATGCCGCCGTGCATTGCGGACTGTACCCCCGTCTACAGGTACGCCAATTGTTTGCGCGTGGACAGGCCGAGGCCGAGGGCCTCCTGGGCTTCGACGCGGTGGTGTCGCGCGCCCTCATGGAAGTCGGCGCCTTCTTGCCGCTGGCCAAAAACTATGTGCAGCCCGGCGGCAAAGTGCTGGCCATGCTGGGCAAGGCCAACCCTACCCAAAGGCCCGACATGGAGGCCCTCGCCGCTGCCCATGGCTGCCGTCTCGCCGAATTCCGCTGCTTCCACCTCAAGCCCAGTGGGCACGAAAGAGCGCTGGCTTGCTTTGAGGTACTCTAAAGCGTTGGGAGGGTAGCCCCCCCCTCCTCTCACCCCCCCCTTAGGGGCCTGGCCTGTCAGGTTTTTTATACATACGGGAAATAACGGGCAATACCAGGGGGGCGGGGAAATAGCGCATGGCAAAAGCCAGCAGACGGTTGGAAAAGCCGGGCACCACGAGGCGCTTGCCCGCCAAAAGGCCTTTGAGCGCTAAACGGGCGCAGAGGGGGGCACTCATAATACCGAGGCTACCGGGTTTAAACTTCTGGCCTAGGCCTGTTAATACCAATAATTCCGTGTCTATACCCCCAGGGGCATAGGTGGTGATGTGTACCTTATCCCTACGAAATTCATGATAAAGCCCCTGGCCAAAACTCGTGAGGAAGGCCTTGCTGGCCCCATAGCTGCTTTGCATGGGCATGGGTGAAAACCCCGCTACCGAAGAAACCAACAATAACCTCCCCCCCCCCTGCCCCGCGAAGTGTTGCGCAAAACGCAAAGCCAACTGGGCCGGCGCCAACACATTGGTGGCGAGAATGTCGCTGAGGTTTTGAGGGGACTGCTCCTGGAGGCGCCCCCAATAGGTAATGCCCGCATTGAGAATGACGGTTTTGAGGCCCTCCTGCGCGCAAGCCGCTTCAAAACACGCCTCTATGCCCTCGGGGGTGCTCAAGTCCGCCGGCAGGGCTTTGGCCAAAATGCCATGCTCGGCTTGCAACTGGGCCGCCAATTCCTCAAGGCGCTCTTTGCGCCGGGCCACCAAAAGGAGGTTGCCGCCATAGGCGCCGGCAACCACGCGGGCCATTTCACGGCCCAACCCCGCGGAAGCCCCCGTAATTAACGTCCATGTACCCTTCAGTTTATACATGATTCTCCTCTCCTCCCCATGCTTTAGCATAGGCCCTACCGGGTGCAAGCCCCCCTCTGTCGTCTGCCGAAGGGGGGCCTGCCTCTATAAATGTTTATCGCCAAATATTTGGAAATTTTATAGCATTCATACTGACATTTCTTCTGGGAGGCATTGTGCTGATTCTAAATAAAACACAAGGAAAATTCCTGCATAGCATCATCAACCAATGGGTGGAAAACCAAACCATTCCGCCGGAGACGGGCGAGCTTTTGCGGCAGGGTTTTTCCATCCGCCCCTTTGACTGGAAAAAGCTGGCCAAATATTCTTTTTGGGTTTCTCTCATCTGCTTTGTCATTGCAGCGGGCAGTCTTTTGGCCGACAAGGTGTTGCTGGAGTGGTTGGAAGCGTTTTTCACCCTGTCGGATGCCCTGCGCAGCTTTGGTTTAGCGGTTTTATCGGCGCTCGTATTTTATTTTGGCTTGTCGAGGCGTCGGGCAAAGCCGAAGCGTGTTTTCAGCAATGAAGCCATTTTCTTTCTGGGAGTATTGCTGTGTGCGGGTTCTATTGTCTTTTTAGGCATGGCGATAGACACCGGCAGCGGCCATTTTTCATTGTTATTCCTTCTGGCGACCCTTGTTTATGGTATTTTAGGGCTAACCCTTTCATCTAAACTGATTTGGGTATTTGCCATACTTTCTTTAGGTTCCTGGTTTGGGATGGAAACAGGCTATATTTCAGGGTGGGGCGCCTATTACCTCGGTATGAATTTCCCGCTGCGTTTTGTCCTGTTTGGAGCTGTTTTAACCGCCCTCAGTTTCGGCTTTGGGAAGCTTCGCCAGCTGAAAGGCTTCCAAAAGCCCACCTATGTTTTGGGTTTGCTCTATCTCTTCATCGCCCTATGGCTGCTGTCCATTTTCGGTAACCATGGTGATGACAGGTGGTTGAATATTAGGCAAATAGAGTTGTTACATTGGGGGTTGTTGTTCGCCCTGGCGGCCATTGCAGCCATTTTCTATGGCCTCAAATACGACGACTCTACCTCACGCGCCTTTGGTATTACTTTCCTATTCATCAACCTCTATACCAAATATTTTGAGTTTTTCTGGGACAACCTGCACAAGGCGATTTTTTTCATGGTGATGGCAGCGTCGTTCTGGCTGCTTGGCAGCCGTGCCGAGAAAATTTGGAATTTGGAATTTCTAAAACGCCCTTCCCCCAAGCGGGGGGGCGACTCAGACAGCGATACGGACTAGAGTGTTGACTATTTCTCGCCTCTAATAAACTTTCCAACCTCAGCGCCCCAAAGTCGGTTCCCCAAAGCATTCGGGTGGTAGGAGGCCAGTTCCCCTACTGTCCTACTAATGCTGAGAAGGTTGACTGCTGAATTGTAGCTGTTCAGCGAATTCTCCTTTGGGAACACATTGGATGCATCCATGTAGAGCAACCTCGGCCCCGTTGGACTTTCTGCGTTGACCTTATCGATGGTCGCTTTAATGACATCGTTGAGTTCTATCCCAAGCTTCTCCAACTCCTTGGCGCGGTTCGCTGAAATACCCAACATCGAGTCGCTCCCGAGATCTCCTCTAACGATGGTTGGATATCCGCTGACAAAAATGGTAGCGTTCGGGGATGCCTCCAAAGCGGTTTTATAGAGTTTCTCCAACTCGGACGCTAAGTTGTTCTTATCCACCTGCGTGGCCGCCTGGGTCACCTGGTTGCCACTCTTGATCAGATTGCTGGACTCTTGCACTTGAGCAATACATCCGGCTTCAGTGCCCAAGACATTGACGCACTCCCTCACAACCTTGCCGAACAAGATATCGTTCCCACCGGCAGTGAGCGTCACGATGTCAGCGTTTTTCATGGCCTCTGGGTGGTTTTTGATCTGCTCTTCAATGGACGGCAGACTCTTTGCCCCGGTGAGATCATAACCATCCGAGGTGGCTCCTGTCTGGGCAAAAAAGTTCTCCCCCATCGAGATTAGGCCGCCAGAATTTTTTCTATCAGACGCACCCACGACAGCGAAGAACGTCCGGAGTTGTCGTATGTTTTCGATTCGGGTATATAGGGGCTATAGTCCGCAGGGCTATTATAATGCGGGAAGCTTTTTAGGATTGCCGTGAAGTCAGGACTGTGGGCGCCAGTACCAGCTGAAAATGAGTCGCCCAGTCCGACCATATTCATAGGTTTGTCGGGAGCCGGCTGGATGACTTTCCGGGTGAACAAGACACTGCCGTCGGGCCCTTTGAAGGTGAGGGTCGCCTCCCGTGACTCTTTGTTAACATTCGGACGAATCATCACATTCATCGGCTCTTTGCCTTGGTTATAGGGCTGCGCCCAGGGCTGATCCGAGCTCACTGTCCATTTGACGCAGTTGAGGTCCTCCGGGAGGTGGATGTCACAGACGTTCAGGCCGGCATATTGCAGCCGTGTTTCATTTTCATTCAGCGCCTGGTGCACGCTGTTTGATCCACTCGCCTGGCTGGCAGGCGCCGCTGTTTGCGTCGTCGACGTTTTCAGCAGAGAAACATGATTCTTTTCAAATTTATCACCGGGAACAGAAGAGGGCTGAGGCGTCGGCGCCGCCCCATTCGTTGTCAGGCTCCCAGGGTTGGAAACCTTCGGCAAGGGCAGGTTGTTGACGCCATCTGAAATACGCATAAGTTTGAACTCCTCCAGGGAAAATACGAACAGCACAATGTTTTCAAAGGAACGGCTCTCAGCCCATCCACTTCACCCCTCATTGCGGCTTTCACGACAATTCATGTTTCTAAATCTGCGCCCCCTGCCCCAATTCCCCCACAGTTCTGCATATTATAAGTTTTTGTTTTACAAATTTTCTCATATTTTTTTAAAAATTTTATGCCACTGAGGGAAGCCTTTTACCCATTCAAAAGGGGTTATTTTTCGCCTGCGGCGGGCTTAAAAAAAACAATTCTTCTGCCCTCCGGGCGGGGGGTAAAAGCATTTCTTTCCCCCTTCCAGGGAGGGTTTTAAAAGCACTTTTTTTCGGGGGTAGTTTTAGTGAAAAATATTTCTTTTTGCCCCTCCCGGGGGGGTTATTGGTGCTGGGCCTGCGGCCCGGCCGTTTCCGCTCCGCGGCGGCAGTAGGTTTCGCCTACCGGCGAGTCACTTTTTTGTGTGACAAAAAAGTAACCAAAAAAACACCCTCTGGGGCCCTGCGGGGCTCCTGCAGCACTCGCGACCCCCTCGAACTCTT
>WQYA01000087.1 GCA_009781495.1 Cystobacterineae bacterium | reverse complement strand
TGGAGTAGCAGAAGAGTTCGAGGGGGTCGCGAGTGCTGCCTAGCCCCGCAGGGCCCCAGAGGGTGTTTTTTTGGTTACTTTTTTGTCACACAAAAAAGTGACTCGCCGGTAGGCGAAACCTACTGCAAACGCGCAGCGGGAAACGGCCGGGCCGCAGGCCCAGGAGAAACCCCGCCCGGGGGGCAAAAAAACCGTTTTTAAAACAGCCGGGCCGCAGGCCCAGCACCCATAACCCCGCCCGGAGGGCAAAAAAACCGTTTTTAAAAACAGCCGGGCCGCAGGCCCAGCACCCATAACCCCGCCCGGAAGGGCAAAAATACCCCCCCCCGGTAGGGGAAAGAAAACATAAGGGGCTTGTACCGCCAAGGGGGTTAGATAAAAGACACCTATGCACCTGTTGTATAACACCATAAAGGAATACGCCTGGGGCTCCTCCTCGGCTTTGCCCGAATTTTTGGGGACCCCCTCACCCGCCCCTTACCCCCAGGCCGAGTTGTGGATGGGGGCCCACCCCCTGGGCAGCTCCCTCCTGCTGCACGAGGGGGGGAGGGAGCCTTTAGAGGCTTATTTTATACGTAGGCCCCAGGCCCTCGGCCCCGGCTGGCGTTGCCTCCCCTTCCTCCTTAAAATACTCGCCGTAGCCAAACCCCTCTCCCTACAGGCCCACCCTAACCTCCCCCAGGCCCGCCAGGGTTACCATGAGGAGCAGGCCCTCCACTTGCCCGCGGAGGCCTGTAACTATAAAGACAGCAACCATAAGCCCGAGTTGCTGTGCGCGCTGACCCCCTTTGAAGCCCTCATGGGTTTTGAAAAGCCCGCACGCCTCTGGCCGCTGTTTGAGGCCCTGGCCCTCCCGGCCTTATACCCTCAACTGCCCCTCCTCCGCTGCCCCGACGAGGCCCAAGCCCTGCGCGCCTTTTTTGAAAGCCTGCTGCGTTGGCCCGAAGCCGAGCGCGCACCCCTGCTTCAACAGGCCAAACCCGGGCTTTCGCGCTTGGCCCAGGCCGGGGCCTTTGCCGACAAGGCCGCTTTGGCTTTGCGCCTTTTGGAGAGTTACCCGGGGGATATGGGGGTATTGGCCAGCTTATGCCTCAACTGGCTGCGCTTAGAGCCCCTGGAGGCTTTGTTTGTGCCGGCCGGCTGCCTGCATGCCTATGTTAACGGCATGGGGCTAGAAATTATGGCCAACTCCGACAACGTGCTGCGCGGGGGGTTAACCCCCAAACGCATAGACGTGGACGCGCTGCTGGGGGTATTGCGTTTTGAAAGTGATACCCCCACCCTACAGCAGGCGTTGCCCAAGGTGGGGGAGGGGTGGAGGTTTGAGGCCCCCGTCTCCGAGTTTTGCCTCTCCCTGTGGAGGCTGGCCCCCTATGCCCCCGCTAGCCCCCCCCGCCAAGGCCCCGAGGTATTGTTGGTATTGGAAGGGGAAATAGCAGCCCAGGGCCCCGAGGGTATTTTGCGCCTACGCCGCGGGCAGTCGGCTTTTGTTGCGGCCGACGAGGGCCCCTATGTGCTGATGGGGGAGGGGTTGGTAGCGAGGGCTACCCCAGGTTTAACCCCCTCTCCTAGCCTTAGGGCAGAAGAGGGGTAGAGAGGGGCAACAGGGGGCTAGAAGAAGGGCAAGGGGCTAGAAGAAGGGCAAGGGGCTAGAGGAGGGGCAAGGCAAGGGAACCCACAGCAAGCCCGCAAAGGGTAGCCGTAACACCCCCCCCCGGAGCAACCTACCCCCCGGCCGGCTTCTCATAGCGGCAAACCACCTGGGTGCCTATTCCGCCGCGTATAAAAAAGTGCCCCTCTACGGTGGCCTTACGTGGGGCGAGGGCGGCTACCAAGTCTTCGAGGATGCGGTTGGTGACGGCCTCATGGAAAGCGCCCTCATTGCGGAAGCTCCACAAATAGAGTTTGAGGCTTTTCAACTCTACGCAGAGCGCGTCCGGCACATAGCGTATGCAAAAGCGAGCAAAGTCCGGCTGTCCCGTCAGCGGGCACAAGCACGTAAACTCAGGGCACTCGAAAACAATTTCATAGTCCCTATGGGGGGCGGGGTTAGGGAAGCTGTCCAAATTTTTAGAAGGTAGGCTGGGCATAGGGGGTTAAGGGCATAGGGTTATAATACAGGGGGTTTAAGCGTGGGGGTTCTTAACGTGGGGGTTCTAGCATGGGGGTTTAAGCGTGGGGGTTCTAGCGTAGGGGTTACTAGCCAGGGGGTTTCTAACGTGGGGGTTTCTAACGTAGGTTTAAGAACCCAGGGGGTTAAGAATATACCCCCCTAATCCTCTAAGGCTACCTCCACCCAGAGGCGTAGCCAAGTGGCGAAGGCGGGGGTATGGGCAAGGTTTTGGAGGTGGAGGAGGGTTTGGTGTTGGGCGGCCTTCAGCCAGGCTTCCAGCAGGCCATATTTTTCGAGCATTTCCTTCCAAGAGGAGGCCTCATTGCGCACAAGGCCCGCAGCGTTGTTGAGGTAGTCGGCAAAGGCTTCGCTGTCCACCCACTCTGCGAGGGTATTTTGTAGGCTTTGGGCCATACCGGGCACATCCGCGTTGGCCAACTCGCGGGCCAACTGGGGGAGTCGCCAGCGGAGGGCCGTTTCCAGGAGGGAGCGGCGTAGGGGCTGTCCCTGAGGGTTAGGGTTAGGGCAGGAGAGGGCCTGCGCCAAGTCCTCCATGGTTTTTTCCAGGGCTGCGTCCACAAACTCGGCGGCGCGTTTTTCGGCTTGGCGCTCCATTTCGCTGGAGACGGCGCCCACCATGTCGCCCAGGGCGCCGGCTTTGGAGAGGGCGCTGCGTGCGGCCATTTTGGCCCACTGGCCCACCCCTTGGGCGACTTGGGCCACGGGGGCTGGGGCCACGGAAGCGGTGGCTCTGCGTGCAAAGTCACTCAAGGCGCGGGAGAGGGCTTTGCGCATCAACTCTCTTATGGGGGGGCTGTCCAGCAGGCTTTTAAGGAGGGCAGGGCTGGGGGAGAAGGGCCGCATGCTGAGGCTAAGCAGGGCTTGTTTGGCATTTTCGGAAAGGGCCTCTTCCACGCGGCGGCCGTCGGCATTCCAGCGGTTAAACAAATTTTCAACCCAGCGCTCCAGGGCAGCAATGGCCTCTTCGGAAGCGAGCCAAGCGTGCAGTGTTTTTTGTACAAGGGGGGCCCACAGGGGGGTATTTTCAAAGGAGGGCCACCCCGCATTCAGCGTATGCTGTGTTAGCAAGGCGGCGAATTTTTCGAGCAAGCCCTCGGTTTGGGTGAGGCTTTTTTGGAGTTTAAGGGCCAGTTGGGCAGCGGAGGGGGGGTGTTTTTTAGGGTTATTTTTCATTTTTTGGGGCTGGACTTAGGGCGGACAAGGTGCAACGAGGCTAGCACACATGAAAACTCAACAACCGCGTTTTATATGGTGCGACTTAGAAATGACGGGGCTGGAGCCGCAGCGTTGCGCCATTATTGAGATAGGGCTGGTGGTTACCGACAAGGACTTAAACCCGCTGGTTGAGTTTGAGCGTGTTATTTGGCAGCCGGAGTCGGTGTTGTTGGAGATGGAGCCTTTTGTGAGGCAGATGCATACGCGCAACGGTTTGTTGGAGCGGGTACGGGCCTCGGAGCATTCGCTGAGGGCGACGGAGAAGGAGGTATTGGGGCTGTTAGCGGAGCATTTTGCGGCAGGGGAGGGGATTTTAGCAGGCAACTCCATCCATATGGACCGCAGTTTTATAGCTTGGCATATGCCGGGGCTGGACCGTTTTCTACACTATAGGATGATAGATGTTTCTAGCCTAAAGGAGTTAATCCGCGCCTGGTACCCCCAACAAGCGGGCCGCTCTAAGGTAGACACGCAACATACGGCCCTCTCGGACATACAGGCTTCCATTGGGGAGCTGGCTTTTTATCGCCACCATTTTTTCAAGACAGTCCAAGAGGTACGCTAAGTCTTCCGGGGGGGGGCCTATAGGCTTGCAGGGGGGGAGGGCCAAAACCATGCAAAGGGGTGGGGTGGGCTTTAAATATAAGCCCACGTGGCTGTGAAAGAGAAGACGATGAAGACATGGGAGCTACCGGAAAGTTGTGGGGCCTACCGTCGCTATTATGTAGATGTGACAGACAGCAGCTACACGGTAGCCGCAGCGCTTTCCCTGTGGCAGTTGCCCTGTGCCCCCGCTCCCGGCCGGCCGCCCGCTTCCAAGCTATATGCGAGCATACACTTTGGCCTCTACGAGAAGGGCAGGCGCATATTTGGGGTATTGTCGAGTTATGAAGGAGCGAGCCTAGAGTGCCATGGGGGGAATTTGCAGCTAGGGCGCTCTCATTGGAGCTACGCGTCTTCGGGGATAGCGATTGAGCTGGAAGAGAACGACTTGCGCAGTGGGCTGAAGGTAGAGGCGCGCATAGAGCTTTTTGGGGGGGGCAGGGAGGGGGAGGCGGTATGTATCAGCGAGGGGCTATCGCATTTTATACAGGCCTTATGGCCGAGGGTATGGGGGCGGGTACACCTACCGGGGTTGAGGGTGGCATTTGAGGGAATAGCCTACCACGACTTAAGGTGGGGCCTGGTATTGCCGGGCAAGGATTTTGCGTGTTGGCAGTGGCAGCGTACGCATGGCGAGCGTGAGACGTGCATTGAGTGGTTTCCCACGCTTTCCCAGGGGCCGGAGCCGGTATTGGGGCGGCAGCTGATTGTGGATGGGGAAGGCAGGCAGAGGGCGTCCAGCAGTGTTTTTCCGCAAATGAGGCGCAGCCTATGGGGCCTAGAGGTACCCGAGCGGCTGAGGACGGAGGGGCCATTGTGCATGTTGGAGTCTTTTCCTTTTTTTGGGAGGCTGGAAGCGCGAAGAGGAGGGAGCCACAGTCTGGCGGATGTATTGCATTTTAAGAGATCTGAGCGTCCCCTAAGCAAGTGGATGTTATGGAGGGGGCTAAGGAAGGTGGATGAGTTCTAAATTTTAAGTTTGGGGTGTTTGCCCTCCCGGGGGGGGGTTCTTGGGCCTGCGGCCCGGCTGTTTCTAAAACGGTTTTTTTGCCCTCCGGGCGGGGTTATTGGTGCTGGGCCTGCGGCCCGGCCGTCTCCGCTGCGCGGCTGCCGTAGGTTTCGCCTACCGGCGAGTCACTTTTTTGTGTGACAAAAAAGTAACCAAAAAAACACCCTCTGGGGCCCTGCCGGGGGCT
>WQYA01000086.1 GCA_009781495.1 Cystobacterineae bacterium | reverse complement strand
GGGGGTAGAGGAGGAGACTAACTCGCTACCCTACGCTAGCCTAAATAAAAACCTCCCCTCCTCCTCTAGACGCTCTATTTGGCCTGCTTTCTCTAATACCTCTAAGGCCGCTAAAACACCGGAAAGCATGGGCCAAATACGCACCGTGTCAATGTGCGAAAACAAACGCCCCACCAATTCGCGTACCGTCATGGGCCTTCGGCTCAGCAAATGCGCCAATTTTTTGCCCCGCTGCTCATAAAACTCCAGCAGCGACGTCAACAAAGCCCGGTGGCCCACAAAAGCGGCGCCGTGGCCGGGCAACATAATGTCAAAGGGCATGTCCGCAAAGCGCCGGGCGGAGGCGATGTATTCCACCAGGGAGAGGAATTTGGTTTTCCCCTCCCCCATGGACAAGTCCAAAAAGGGGGCGGGGGCCACGCGCTCCAGCACCTGGTCATTCGAAAACAGCAGGTTGGGCTGCTTGGCCCACAAACACACCAGCCCCGCGCTGTGCCCCGGCGCGTGGAGAATTTCCGCGGAAAATTTCGCGAAGGCAAAGCTTTGCCCCTCCTCCATCAACGCCAAACGCTCCTTGGCCACGGGGGGGGCAAACACCTCAGCCCCGGCAAAACCCCGCTTCATGTCTTCAATTTCCGGGGCGGAAATGCCCAGGCGGCGCATATAGTCGCCGTGCTCATAGAGGACGGCCGTCCAGTCCGAGGGCGCCACCACTTTGTCCGCGTCCATGGGGTGGACGTATACCTGGGCCTTGGAGCGGGCGGCGATGGCCTCGGCAGCGCCATAGTGGTCCACGTGGGCGTGGGAAATGAAAATACGGCTGACGCGCTCCAAGTCCACACCGCGTTCCGTCGCCGTCTTGCGCAAATGCGCGAGGGCGGGCGGTGTCCCAAAACCGCAGTCCCACAAACTCAGGCTGCCGTCGCCATTCTCAATGGCATAGACGTTGGCGGGGCCGCCCGTATCGGCAAAAGGCACGGGCACCTCCAAGCGGCGAATGCCGAAGTTTTGGAGTTGGCTTTCGTCCCACGGTGAAGTTTTGCCTTCCCAAAAAGCCGTCATGGGAGGGCTTCAATGGCTTGGCGCAATTTGGGCAAAACCTCGTGCATGTCGGCGACGAGGCCATAGTCGGCCACTTGGAAAATGGGGGCCTCGGCGTCTTTGTTTATGGCCACAATGGTTTTGGAGCCTTTCATCCCGGCCAAGTGCTGAATGGCGCCGCTGATGCCGGCCGCAATATAAAGCTGCGGGGCCACCACTTTGCCGGTTTGGCCCACCTGCAAGTCATTGGGCGCCCAACCCGCGTCACAGGCCGCGCGGGAGGCTCCTACGGCCCCACCTAAACAGTCGGCCAGGGCTTCTATGGCCCTAAAATCCCCTTTGGTGCCCCTTCCCCCGGACACCACCACCTTAGCCTCCGTCAACTCAGGGCGTATGCTTTTCATTTCTATAAACGAGAGGACTTTGGAGGGGAAGGAGGGTGGGAGAGTAGGGGAGAAGGCCTCCACCACACCGTCTCCGCCATTCCTCTGCGCCGGCGCAAACTCCGTAGCGCGTATGGAAAACACCTGGGTGGGGGTGCCGAGGGAAACTTTGGCAAGGACGGCGCCGGCCCACATGGGGCGTGTCCACACCACCTCACCGGCCTCCACCTCAAAGGACATGACGTCGGAAACCATGGCCGCTTGCAAGCGCGCCGCCATACGCGGCAAAATGTCGCGTCCGGCGGCGGTGGCCGCGCCGCCCACAAAACGCGCGCCGATGTTTTGCGCCAACTGGGCCAAAGCGGGCGCGCAGGCCTCCGCGAGGTTGTGCGCAAAACACGCCGCGCTGGCAGCGTGTACTTTGGCAACGCCGCAGGCCTTCACTTCCTCGGCCACAGCTTCGGCGTGGGGGGCCAACACCGCTGCGTGGACTTGCCCGCCCAGCGCCTGGGCCAGGGCTTTGCCCGCCGTCAAGGCATGCAGGGCGGCTTTCCTCAGCTGCCCGTCGCTTTGCGTCTCTGCAAAAATTAAAACTACCGCCATGGGAAACTCCTTCTCCTCAGAGGACTTTGGCCTCGTTGCGCAACTTGTCAACCAGCGAGGCCACGTCAGGCACAAGCACTCCGGCTTTTCTCTGGGCAGGTTTGACGAGTTTTTGAATTTTTAGATGGTTGCTGGTGTCCACGCCCAAAGCGGCGCAGCTGAATTCTGCAATGGGTTTGCTTTTGGCCTTCATAATGCCCGGCAGCGAAGCATAGCGCGGTTGGTTGAGGCGCAAGTCCACCGTCACCACGGCGGGCAAGGCGCATTCCACTTGCAAAAGGCCGCCGTCCACCTCGCGCATCACCACCACAGAGGCGCCGTCTGCCGAAAGCAGCACGCCGGGTTGTTTGTTTTTTTCGGCTTCCGAGTCCAGGGTGTCCTGTTTGGAGGCGAAGGTGGCCTGCGGCATTTGCGCATATTCCGCCAAATATTGGCCCACCTGGTTTTGGTCGTCGTCAATGGCTTGTTTGCCCATCAGCACCAAGTCCGGTTTTTCGGCGGCCACCACTTTGGCCAGCGCCTGCGCGATGCTCATCTGGTCCAAAGCTTGTGTGTGGTTTATCCATATGGCGCGGGCTGCCCCCATGGCCAAAGCGTGGCGCAACTGCTCGTGCACCTCCTTGCCCCCCAAGGACACCACCACCACCTCCCCTGAGTGTTTTGCAACCAACCTCAAGCCCTCTTCCACCGCAATCTCATCAAAAGGGTTCAGCTTGAATTTGAGGCCCTCCTGAAGAATGCCCGTCTCATCCGGGCCTATGCGTATTTTGCATTCAGGGTCTTCCACCCGCTTGACGGGTATGAGTATTTTCATAAACAGTCCTGCCTTCGCTGCATTGGAAAGGAGAGACGTTTATCAGGGCCTGTTTTCAAGGCAACCATATTTTCAACTGCGGCTAATACGGCTGGGGGCGCCCTACGGGGGCCTGGCCCTGCCCCCGCCCCTAAAACCCTGTCTAAACACGCAGCATTATGTCCAAACCTACGTTAATGCGCTATGAGTATACCCCTATTTGCGTCATAGGGGCGCAGCCTTCCTCTTTGGGAAAGAAGCGATGAAAACCTGTTTGTCGAAAATGCGAAGGGCAGCAAGGCTGGGACTGGTTTTTCCTCTGCTGTTGGGGCTGCCGTTTCCCTCCGTTTTTGCGCAGGAAATTCCCAGGGCGAGCAAGCACAACTCCAAGCGAAAACCGTCCCCGTCGGCGATGCGAGCCAGGGAGGCAGCGGCCCGCGAGGGCAGCTTGAAAGCTGAGGTGGAGGCGGAGCCCAGCGACGCGGAGGGGCAATACCGGCTTGGGATGAAATATGTCTATGGCCACGGCGTTGCGAAGGATGCAAGCGAGGCAGTCCGGTGGTTGGAGAAGGCGGCCCAGGGGGGGCATGCACAAGCGCAATATGAGCTTGGGGAGATGTATTTCAAAGGCCGCGGTGTTGCCAAGGACGCAGCGAAGGCGGTGGAGTGGTGGAAGGTGGCGGCAAAAAAGAAACTTTGGGCGCGGACAGGGTTGGAGAAGGCGGCGGAGCAGGGAAACAGGGAGGCTTTGGAATGGCTGGGGGGGGAGGCGGAGGGGGGGAGTTGGGAGGCTTTGGCGTGGATGGAGCGCTGGGCGACGCGAGGGCATACAGGGGCTTTGGCGTGGATGAAGAAGGCGGTGGCGGGGGGGAACGAGAAGGCCCTGACGTGGATGGAGCGAGCGGCGAAGCGGGGGAATGCGGAGGCATTGGAGTGGATGAAGCTGAAGGCGCAAGGAGGCAAGCCAAAGACGGTGGAGGAACTCAAGCAAGCGGCAAGCGAGGGGGATTTGGAAGCGCAATACACGCTTGGGCTGAGCTATTTAAAGGGTGAAGGCGACGCGAAGAATGAAAAGGAGGGGCTTTTTTGGATGATTCGTGCGGCAGAGAGGAAGCACGTGGAAGCGCAATACACGCTTGGGCAAATGTATTTAAACGGCGAAGGCCTCTTGCACAATGAGCGTGTAGGGATGGGATGGATAGAGGAGGCAGCCGAAGGGGGAAGCAGGGAGGCTTTGGCATGGATGAAGCAGGCGGCGCAGAGTGGAAACACGCAGGCCCTAAAATGGATGGCCTATACGGCGGCAAGGGGCAACAAGGCAGCAGCAGACTGGATGAAGCAGGCGGAAGAGGCGGCAAAGAAGGCGGAGGAGAGAAGGGATGCAGAAACGACCCAGCTGAAACCGGCGAAAGCAGAAGCAGCGGAAGCAAAAGAGGCGGAAGCAGAATCAGCGGAAGTGGAAGAGGCGGAAGTGGAAGCGACACAGCCGCAGGAAGAAGCAGCAGAAGCCGTGGAGGAGAAGAGGGAAGAAACGGCGCAGGCGACGCAGGCAGCCGAGCAATCCAGCGCCCGCCTATGGAGCCAACTGCGCTCGTCGCCGGCACTCTTTTGGTTGCCGGTTTTTTTGTTGTGGGTTTTGTTTTTGTTGTGGGTTGCGACAAGAATTGTCAGACGCTTCAACACGCTGAAAAACCGGAAGGCGTCCCATCCTCGGCAAGCAGCCACACAAGGCGCGGGCCTCCCAAAGAATGCCGTGCAGACGCCAACACCCTATGGGAAAGAGGCGGTGGAGCCCACAGACGCGAAGGCGCAATATAAGCTTGGACTGGCCTATGACGAAGGCAAGGGGATGGTGCAGAATTTTACGGAGGCGTTGAAGTGCTATAGGAAGGCGGCGGAGGGGGGGCATGCGGGGGCGCAATTCAAACTTGGGCAGGCCCATGAGAGAGGCTGGGGAATGCCGCGGAATACTGCGGAGGCCGTGAAGTGGTACCTCCTGGCGGCCCAGCAGGGGGAAGCCCAAGCGCAATATCAGCTTGGGTGGATGTATGCCGAAGGCCAAGGTATTGCGAAGGATGAAGTAGAAGCGAAGAAGTGGTTTAAGAAGGCGGCAAAGCAGGGCCATGTGGAGGCGCAAGCCCTTCTTCAAAAAATATAAGAAAGCAAGCTTCGCATAACGCCGCCTGAGCAAAAAACCATGTGTCCGGCTGGGCCCAAGTCAACGGAGAACCGCTCTAGGGTGGGTTTATTTGGGGGCCTAGGGCCCGGCTGTTGTCAGCCCACTTGTAAACAAATGCAGATAGAAGTACAAAAACCCACCACAAAGAGATAAAACCACACCATTGAAGAAAACCATAATGAAACCATAGAAGTTGTGGGGAGGGGGCATTCCTGGGCAGCAGACGCGGCGTAGCTTCTATGGGACAACTCAGCATCACCACCCCACCACCTTGAAATAAGCCATGAAAGAAAACAGCCTCTCCAGAAAATACTTCACTTTGGGTTTCCTATGCCT
>WQYA01000085.1 GCA_009781495.1 Cystobacterineae bacterium | reverse complement strand
GGGGGGGCTAACTGCAATGCCCCAACCCCGATAGGGGGCCTCGCAGAGCCCCGGAGGGTGTTTTTTTGGTTACTTTTTTGTCACACAAAAAAGTGACTCGCCGGGAGGCGAAACCTGCTGCTGCCGCGCAGCGGAAAACAGCCGGGCCGCAGGCCCAGCAATAAACCCCCCCTCCCCGGAGGGGTAAAAAGAAATATTTTTCACTAAAACTACCCCCCGAAAAAAAGTGCTTTTAACCCCCCCCTGGAAGGGGAAAAAAACGCCTTTTAACCCCCCGCCCGGAGGGCGAAAAAAAATACCTGTTTATATGCGCCGACTGTAGTCCCCTAATTTTAACTCCCATACCCTCACCCCACAAAAACGCGCACCCTCGGGACACAAAGGCGTGTGCCCAGCCAACTTGCGCAGCGCGCACGGCGGCAACAGCCACTGCGCCAATAGGGGGTGTATTTCCCCCACCTGCGCCACTTCCTCCTTCGAGGTTTGCCAAATTTCCTCCTGCGCCGTGTAGCACAAACGCTGCGTCCACTTGTGGCGAAAATACATGAGCGGGCCGGACTCCACAAAACGCAGAGGAAAAGCATTGGGCAAAAGCAGCAGCGCTTTGTCCGCCCCTACCCCTGCCTCTAACAGCCTCTCTATTGTCCGCCACAGCTTGGCGGCTGCCTCCTCAAATACCTCCCGGGCCTCCGGCAAAGCCTGCACCAGGCCCGGCGCCACCACGTCCACATGGCCCGGTACAAACTGGGCCTGCATCCACGGACGGGAGCCGCCCAGCATACGGTGGCGCTGGTTTTGGCTGTCGGCCGCATGCGAGAGTTTCTTCTTAAAACTGTAGTGCGCATGCAAAAGGCAACGCCCCAGCCGGCTAAGGGTATCCAAGTTAAGGGTTTGGCTGAGCAAAGGGTTATGGCTAGGGGCCAACACAAGCCGCAAAGCCTCCTCCGTGGGCAACTGCGCAGGGCACAAACCCAGGGCCACACGCACAGCGTCCGCCAACAACTCGGGCGCGCCAACGTCAAACCCCACGAGGCGTGAAGCGTGCCCCTCCAACTGCGCGTCAAAACTTTCAATGAAAGCCTGGGTGCCCAGGCGGGTTTTGAGGCCCGCGCCCAGGCATTGCCACTCGGGGGTTTCTTCCAGCGGCAGCGCGTCCTCCAGCGTGTTGAAAAAGGCGGCGTCCTCGGCGCGTACGCATTGCAGCATGGCCCCCACCACATAGGCCACCTCCTCGGGCACGTCGGCATGACGGCATATGCGCGCATAGCGGTGCAGCGTAAGGGCCGAAACCGTGTGGAAGAGGTGCGCCGTCGTCCCCAGCGGCAGCACATAGCGCGCGGCCTCCTGGGCCCGCTTGTGTATTTCCCCCGCCCAACGCTGGGGCTTGGCGGCGCGCGCGGGGAAACGCTCCCAAAAGGCCTCCTGGGCTATGGGGAAAAGCAGGGCGGAAAGTTGGGCATAAGCCTGCATGGCTACCCCTATGCCCTCTTGCCATAAACCCAACAGGCCCTCGGGGAGGTGGGGGGTTACCACATTTTGGGGGTTGACTTCCACATAGCGTTGGCTGACTTGCTCAGAGTTATAAAAAGGGTGGGCGTGGAAAAAACACCACAGCGCCTGGCGGCTGATGTTTTCAATGGCAAACTGAAAATGGGCGTGCTGCCACAGCGTATGGTGTCCCGCGAGGAAGGTGCTTTGCGCAATTCTGTCCCGCTGGCTGCGCGAGGCCTCGCTGCTGGCCACCTCCGTCTCCTCTACCAGTTGGGGGGAATAGCAACTGCGCGCTGCCGCAATGGCATTGTCCAAACCGCCGGGCCCAAAACTGCGTATCAGCCGGACTTTGGGCGGCGCTGAAAGGTAGGGAGGGTGCACGTGCGTGGTTTAGCAAAAAATACCCCCTGCCCAACACATTTCCTAAACCCCTAACAAACAAAAGGCCCTGGGGGTATGGGGGGACAAAACCCGCAAAGGGGTATGGGGTGAAAGCCAAAACCCATAGGGCTATGCTATAGGGGTGGGCTATGCAGCGAGGCCCCAAAGCCGCCAAAGCCCTAAAGGGCGCCAAAGCCACGCAGGGCACGCCCTCTGGCCACGCCCCCTCCCCTTCTTTTGCCGCTACCCCCCCCCTGTCGGCCCTGACTGAAAAAGCCTTTGCTGTTAAGGCCAGGGAGGGGGGCAGTATTGCTGCTGCTGAAGCCCTTACAACGGAAGCAGAGGCCCTCTCTGTTGAAGGCCTCCCTGTTGGAATGGAGGCTGTTACCGACGAAGTGGAGGCCCTCCCCCTCACCGCCACCATTGCCGCCATAGCTACGGGGCCTGTACGTGCGGGCATCGGCGTTGTGCGTCTTTCGGGGCCCTCGGCGCTGGTTGCGGCGCAAAGCCTGGTGCCGGGCCTTGCGCAGCCTAAGCCGCGCCACGCCCATTTTGTACGTTTTGAGAGTGGGGGTATTTTTTTAGACGAGGGTTTATTGTTATGGTTCCCGGAGCCGGCTTCCTATACGGGGGAGGAGGTAGTGGAGTTACACCTGCACGGCTCCCCCGTCCTGTTGGCGCGTATGTTGCGTCTCCTGTGCCAGGTGCCCGGCGTACGCGAGGCCTTGCCCGGCGAATATGCGCAACGCGCCTTCGCCAACGGCCGCATGGACTTGGCCCAGGCCGAGGCTGTTTCGGCCCTCATAGAGTCCAAAACCGAGGCTGCCGCCCAAGCTGCGGCCGCGCAAATGGCGGGCTACTGGTCCGCGCGAGTGGAGGCTTTGCGTGAGGCTTTGGTGGGGTTGTTGGCGCATGCGGAGGCCTGTTTGGACTTTCCGGAGGAAACCGAGGGGGCCGAGGCGGAGTTGCCCGCGCGGCTTTCCGCCGTATACGCCCAGGCTGTGGCGTTGTTGAAGCTGGGGCAGCAGGGGCAGTTGTTGCGTTTGGGGGCGAGGGTGGTGTTGTTTGGCCCCACCAATGCGGGCAAGTCCACGCTGTTGAATGCGCTGGTGGGGTTTGCGCGTGCGCTTGTAGACGCGGAGCCGGGCACGACGAGGGACATATTGGAAGCGCCCTTGGACTGGAATGGCCTGCCGCTGACATTGGTAGACACTGCCGGCATACGCGAGGCGCAGGCCAACATAGAGGCCCGCGGCATTGAGGCTGCCAAGCAAGCGGTGTGTGGGGCGGACATTGCGTTGTTGGTGGTGCCGCCGGAGGCCTCTGAGGCGCAGCTGGAGGCCTGGCGCGCACTGGCGCCGCCGGGCGCCCTGTTAGAGGTTTATAGCAAAGTGGACTTAGGCCCTCCGCCCGCAGGGGTATTGGCCGTTTCGGCGCAGACGGGGGAGGGCATGGCGTTTTTGCAAGAGGCCCTGCAACAGCGCCTGGGGGGTGGGGCTTCCGAGGCTGTGGCTGCTTGCAGTCAGCGTCAGCGTGCGGCGTTGGAGGAGTGTTGCTATGCCTTGGAGAGTGCGTTAGGGGCGGCGGCGGAGGGGCACCCCTTGGAGTTGGTAAGCTCGCACTTGCAGCTGGCCCAAACCGCCTTAGGGCAGCTTTTGGGGGAGGCTTTGGCCCCCGAGGTATTGGACGAAATATTCCGCCAATTCTGTTTGGGGAAATAGCGTTTGGGGAAATAGCTTTGTTTAAATATTTTCGTCGGAGGTTTCTGCCTGCGTTTTGGGCGCCCACAAATAGCCCATCATGAGGGAAACCACGGCGGCCACGAGGGAGGCTGAGAGGACGCCTTGTTTTATCACCTCAAGCGTATCGCCGCTGGGGAAAGCCAGTTGGGCAATGAAGAGCGCCATCGTAAACCCAATGCCGCCCACCATGCCTACTTGGAAAATACCCCTATAGCCCATACCTGAGGGCATTTTGGAGAGGCCCAGCTGAATGGCCAAAAAGCACGCCAGAAAAATGCCCAGGGGTTTGCCCAACACCAACCCCAAAGCCACGCCCAAAAAAACGTTTTGCGCCTCGCCGCTCAAATCCGTCCCGCCGAGAGTGACGCCTGCATTGGCCAGCGCAAACAGCGGCATAATAATATAGGCCACGGTGCCGTGCAGTTTTTGAATGAGTTGGTCAACGAAGGAGAGGCCTTCGCGATAGATGTCGCGCAGGGAGAGGAAGAGGCTCATCATCGCCTCCGTGGAGGGGTTGTTTTCCTCGCTCAAGCTGACCAGCTCTTGGCGGTAGGGTTTGGTGAGTTCCAGAATTTTTTCAGGAGAATACCCTGGGCGCGCCGGCGTCAAAAAGCCGAGCACCACGCCGGTTAAGGTGGGGTGAATACCCGCATAATAAATGCCTATCCACATCATCACCCCCGGGACGAGATAGGACATGCGCGAGCGTATGCCGATGTTTTGCATAAACAACACCAGAATGAAGGCCAAAAACGCCAACACCAGGCCGCTGTATTGGATTCCTGAGGAATAGAAGAAAGCAATCACCAAAATGCCGCCCACATCGTCAATGACGGCCAAACCCAGAAGCAATATGCGTGCAGCCGCGGGGACTCTTCTGCCCAGAATGGCCAAAATTCCCAAAGCGAAAGCGGTGTCTGTGCCCATGGGGATGCCCCAGCCGTGCACCGAAGGCAAGCCTCTGTTGAAGAAGAAATAAATGAGGGCGGGCGCCAGCATGCCCCCCATGGCCGCCATGAGGGGCAAGGTGGCGCGTTTGAATTCCGACAAATCCCCTTGCGCAAATTCGCGGCGCAACTCAAGGCCGACGATGAAGAAGAAGAGTGTCATGAGGCCGTCGTTAATCCAAAAACGTACGTCGCTCTCAAAACTCCAGGTGCCAAAACTGAAACCGAGTTTGTGCTCCCAGAGGGCGAAATAGCTGTCTTTCAGCGAAGAGTTTGCCCAAAGCAAAGCCACGGCTGTCACCGTCAGCAACACCAAACCGCTGGCGGCCTCCATTTGCAAAAACCGCTCCAGAGGCCTAAAAATTTGTTTGACGACTTTTTTGGCCCTAACAGAGGTACCCCTCGGGAGATTTTTGTACGGTGCCATGGAGAGAGTTTTTTCTCAATTTAAGAGGGTTTTGGCCATTGTTTTTTCATTCTTTAAAGTCGTTTTTTGAGGGAGGGTTGTTGTTGGGCCTGCGGCCCGGCTGTTTTTTAAAATTCCCCTCCCTGGAGGGGTGCCCCGGAGGGGCGGGGTGGTAGTTGTTTAGGGCTGTGCGTTGGGGGTAGCAAAAATATTCTTTTCGCCCTCCGGGCGGGGTTTCTCCTGGGCCTGCGGCCCGGCTGTTTTCCGCTGCGCGGCTGCAGCAGGTTTCGCCTCCCGGCGAGTCACTTTTTTGTGTGACAAAAAAGTAACCAAAAAAACACCCTCCGGGGCTCTGCGAGGCCCCCTACCGGGGTTGGGGCATTGCAGTTAGCCCCCCCTTCACTC
>WQYA01000084.1 GCA_009781495.1 Cystobacterineae bacterium | reverse complement strand
TGCGCACGTCTGGCAGCGGACGAGGGCCTGGAATGCGGGGAACTCACCGCGAATGACAACTGTGGCGCAGAAAGGACGGTGGACTGCGGCACAACCGCCTGCGCCAGCGGCCAATGCAACCCCAACAACACTTGCGCCCCCGTTGTCATATGCACCACCGAGACAGACGACGCGTTTTGCGCACGTCTGGCAGCGGACGAAGGCCTGGAATGCGGGGAAATAACAGCGGATGACAACTGCGGCACAGAAAGAACGGTGGACTGCGGCACAACCGCCTGCGCCAGCGGCCAATGCAACCTCGACAACACTTGCGTCCCCGTTGTCGTCTGCACCCCCGAGACGGACGACGCGTTTTGCACACGTCTGGCAGCGGACGAGGGCCTGGAATGCGGGGAACTCACCGCAAATGACAACTGCGGCGCAGAAAGAACGGTGGACTGCGGCACAACCGCCTGCGCCAGCGGCCAATGCAACCTCGACAACACTTGCGTCCCCGTTGTCGTCTGCGAGACCTGGGAAATTGAGTGCGGCACAAACTGCTGTGACAGTGCAACGGAGGTTTGTGACGCAAACGAAATTTGCCAGACAGTGGGTCCCACTCTCATACCCACCCTCACCGGGTTTAACCCTCTTGAAGCGGCCTTCGACGCCACCCTCCGCATTCGAGGAACCAACTTCAGCACGACTCCTTCGGAAAACAGCGTCACCTTGGGTGGATTTCAAGTCCCTGCGGCAAACATTCTCTCCGCTACAGAGACTGAAATAGCCCTCAGAGTGCCCAAAAACACACTCTGCACCGGCCCCTTGCAAATTTGCACCGGCCCCGTGGAAGTGCGTGTCAACGGCCAAGCTGCCGTCTCCAGCACCCCCTATGTATTTACCTATGCAACGACAGCCACCGTCACCACCCTTGCCGGCGGCAGCAGCACGTCTAGCAGTCACTATTCCGACGCCACAGGAGCCGCCGCACGGTTTTATTACCCTCGCGGCATCGTGGTGGAGCCGACCACAGGCAACCTCTATGTGTCAGACTACAGCAACTACCGCATCCGCATGGTGACGCCGAGCGGCGTCGTCAGCACCATTGCCGGCAACGGATCATCAAACTATCTTGACCACGTCACAGGAACCAGCGCACAGTTTACTTACCCGAGAAGTATCGCAATAGACTCGTGGGGTGACCTCTATGTGGCGGATAGCAACAGCATTCGAAGGATTGACTCAGGAACCTCAAGAGCGGTCACCACCCTTGCCGGCAGCAGCACATCAGGTTTTCTCGACGGCACAGGAACCACTGCACGGTTTAATGGCCCTTATGGCATCGCTATAGACGAGGATGATAACCTCTATGTGGCAGATAGAGGCAATCATCGCATCCGCAAGGTTTCACGGGACGGCATCGTCACCACCGTTGCCGGCAGTGGAACAGCAGGTGCTGCCAACGGCACGGGAACTGCCGCACAGTTTAGGCTTCCTGAAGGCATTGCAATCGACCTAGAAGGCAACCTTTATGTGGCGGATAATGGCAACGATCGCATCCGCAAAGTGGCGCCGAATGGAGCGGTCACCGACTTTGCCAACATCAGTGGTCCTGCCGGCATTGTAGCGGACACGACAACGGGCAACCTCTATGTCACCAGCAACACTCACCGCATCTATAGGGTTTCGCCAAGCGGCGTCGTCACCACCGTTGCTGGCAGCAACACCTCAGTTTATGGTTATGTCGACGGCATTGGAATTTATGCATACTTTAATGTCCCGCAAGGCATCACCATCAACGCTCAAGGCATCCTCTATGTGGTGGACAACTATAACCACCGCATCCGAAGAATTGTCATTGAATGAGCTTCGCCCAATAGGCGCACTCAAAAAATAAAAAACGGGGACGAGGCAGAGGCCTTGTCTCCGTTTTCTTTTGTCTTGCTGAGGTGGTGCTTTGGAACCGGTCTATCCGTCAAAAAAATGAGCGGCCTAAGCAACCTTTTTTTAGGATGAACGATAATTTGCTTAAGCGAATAACAACTCAAAAAAACAAGGGCGAGGTGGAGCGTGTCGGTTTCGTTGCGTGGTGTGTGGAGTGGGGTTGGGCTTTATAGCGTCAAGTCGGTTTCCTCTGGGGGAGCGCCAAACCCAGCAAGTCAACTTGTCAACAACGAAAACGTTGGCAACCTCTTTGAGAGCTCAGCGCCAAGTTGGACAAAACTCAACAACCCAACACCAACCCCTTCAAGCCTACTTTTGAGTCCAGCGGCTGCTCTGGCTGAAAATCCAAATAACAAAGTGCTTGAGGCGAACAATCTCAACCAGTTCTTGCCTCCCAGCGTGCTCAACAACGACAACCCAGACGCTGCGCGTGACTTCATCCGAAATTCCAACAATGAGGCCTATCAAAAAACCATCAACTCCCTCTCCTTGGTAACACGCCTCTTTAAGATGATGGCCGCCAAACACCCCAACGATCTCAAGTGGCGTGTGCTCATAAACGTTATGAACCAGTTGAAAGACAAGGTTGTTGCAGCTCGCGACAAGCAAACCGAAAACGCCATCGCTCAATTCGACAAATATTATAACGCTGCCCTGGCCAACTCAGGAAATCCAGCGCAGGCAGCGAAAGAAGCGAGCGCGAAATATAACGAGTGGATTTTCTATTATAACTCTGAAAGCATGGAAGCCACAACAAACCCAACGCTCTTTGCCACAGGCGCGGGCGACAGCCGGCCCATTGAAATGAACGACGTCAAACAGGGCTATCTCGACGACTGCTATTTCATGGCAGCCATTGCAGCCCTTGCTAGAAGCCGCCCTGATTGGATTGAAAAGATGATTCGCGACAACGGAAACGGCACCTATACGGTGACTTTCTATCGCGAAGTCAACAAGAAGACGCAGAAAGTTGAGATGACGGTTGACTTGAAAGTGCCTTCCAACCGGAAACGGGTCAACCTCTCTGGAGACATGAACACGTTAGGGGAGAGCGAAGTTTGGCCAACGGTATTGGAGAAGGCCTATGCGCAATATAAAGGCTCCTATGCAGCGATTGGTTTGGGTGGCACTCCCGGTGATGCGCTCTTCACTTTGACGGGCGTCAAGTCATCCTATAGCCCAACCTCCAAAGTCTCTGCCGCTACCATTGAGAAATACCTCGCTGCCGGCCGGCCTATGGTTGTCGGTACCCCTGAGGGAGAGAAGAAGGCCCTTGGTGAATTCGGACTTCATCGCTGGCATGACTATACCGTTCAGGGTGTGCTGACCATAAACGGTGAAAAATGTCTGATTCTCTATAACCCATGGGGAAATGAAGACCCCCTCATTCCGTGGAAAGAGAAAACAGATCCCGCGCCGATTCCTTTCAGCAGACTGGCCGAGGTGCTGCCAAACTTTTGGGTGAGTTGAATGAAAGAGGTGCTCCAGCTAAAGGACGCCTTGTTGGGCCCCTTGGAATGGCAAAGTCTCCAACCCTGCCGGAGCAGATGCATGCTCCCTCGGTGAAAGCCGGCGACACGCTTCCTCTGGACGCGCTTCAGCTGAACGTTCTCTCAGTGGCGCCTTCACCCCCCCCAACAGGCCTTCGCGGTTTTATGGAAATAGGGTTTTAAGGGGCGTTTAATTTTATTTTATTTTATTTTATTTTACTTTACCTTCGGAGGCCTCGTGGGGCTTAGTGTAGGCCATTCACATGACTGCCCCCCCTCAGCCTAAACCCTGCTACCTCTCTAGGCGTCGCCGCCTGCTTGCCCAACTCCATCACCCCCTGCTGCTTTTTTCAGGAGGCGAAGTCCCCAGGAATGCCCCCTCCACGGCCTACCCTTTTAGGGCCGACAGCAACTTCCTCTATTTCTTCGGCCCCTGTGAGCCGGACTGCGCCGCTTTTTTGGACCCGGACAATGCCCGTATCAGCTTTTTCGCCCCCCAACGTACCCCCCAAAATACCCTTTGGACGGGCCCTCAACCCTCCTTTGAAACCCTAAAGCAAAGCCTAGGGGTAGACGAAGTCCTCGAATGGGAGGGTTTAGAGGGGCATATACCCCGTTTAGGGGGGGGGCGGCCCCTAGAGTCCCTGGCCATAGCGGATGAGCGTACAACGCAGCGTGCAAGGAAACTCACCGGGCAGGAAATGTCCTTTGGCAAACCGGGCCGGCGGGGGCCCCCTGCCTTGCTGAGGGCGCTGGCCAACATGCGGCTGTGCAAGGAGGCGGACGAAATAGAGGAAATAAGCAGCGCCGTACGCATAACGCAGGAGGCGCATTTGGCGGCCATGCGCCACACGCGCCCCGGCCTTTTTGAATATGAGGTATATGCCCACCTGTTGGCGGTTTTTGCGAGGCACGCTTGCCAGGAGGCCTATTCCACCATTTTAAGCGTACGGGGCGAGGTATTGCACAACCCACACAGGGGCAACCGTTTAGAGGGGGGGGAGTTGTTGTTGGTAGACGCGGGGGCGGAGGGGCCCCATGGCTATGCGGCGGACTTAACGCGCACCTGGCCGGTTTCCGGGAAATTTTCAGCGGAGGCCAAGGCCATTTATGAGGTGGTGTTGTTGGCCAACCAGCGTTGCATAGAGGCTGTACGCCCGGGCATTCGCTTTCGGGCATTGCAGCGTTTGGCCTCGCAGGTATTGGCCGAGGGTTTGGCAGGGGTAGGCCTGTTAAGGGGCCGCACAGAGGACATATTGGCCTCGGGGGCTTTGAGTGTTTTTTTCCCGCACGGCATAGGGCACCTGTTGGGCCTGGACGTGCACGACTTAGAGGGTTTTGAGGAAGCCTTGTCGGAGGCTTCGCCGGGGCCCGCGGAAGGCATGGCCCCCCCCCCCTTGCGTATGGACATAACACTCAAGGAGGGTATGGTATTCACCCTTGAGCCCGGCATTTATTTGATACCCTCCAGGATTGGCTCTGCTGAGTTGCAAAAGTCCTTTGGGGAGTTTGTAAATTTTGAGGAAGCGGGGCGTTATGTGCAGATGAATGGGGGGCGGGGTTTTGGGGGCATTCGTATAGAGGACAACGTGCTGTGCACCCCCACCCACGCGGAGGTACTCACAGCGGCCATGCCCAAACAGCCCGCAGAAATAGAAGCCTTGGTAGGCGCCGCCCTCTAAAGCCATTTAGGGGTTAGCCTCTCCATTTTTTTTGGGGGGGGGGTGTTTGCCCTCCGGGCGGGGGTATTGCTGGGCCTGCGGCCCGGGCGTTGTTTGCCCTCCGGGCGGGGTTTTTGGTGCTGGGCCTGCGGCCCGGGCGTTGTTCGCCCTCCCGGGCGGGGTTTTATTGCTGGGCCTGCGGCCCGGCTGTTTTCCGCTGCGCGGCAGCCGCAGGTTTCGCCTCCCGGCGAGTCACTTTTTTGTGTGACAAAAAAGTAACCAAAAAAACACCCTCCGGGGCTCTGCGAGGCCCCCTGACGGGGTTGGGGCATTG
>WQYA01000083.1 GCA_009781495.1 Cystobacterineae bacterium | reverse complement strand
GCCGGTAGGCGAAACGGAGCGGAACGTGTGAGGCGGGAAAGCAAAGCTTTCACGACTCATGAAGTGGAGCGGAGTTAAACGAGCGAAGCGAGTTTCAACCTACGGCAGCCGCGCAGCGGAAACGGCCGGGCCGCAGGCCCAGCAACACCCCCCCCTCCTTTAATAGGCCGCCCCGCCAGGGGCGAATAAAACCACTCAATGGGAGACAACTACCCCCCGCCCGGAGGGGCAAAAGAATTGTTTTTGAAAACAGCCGGGCCGCAGGCCCAATAACCCCCCCCCTCTTAAAAGATATATTCCCTACCCGGATCCATAACGGAAATACGCCCATCCCCCAGCTCCCCTAACTCTTGAATAATGGCTTCCCTACAGGAGGGCTTGAGGCCTACGGCGAGAATGGGCACCTCTTGGGCTTGCAGCTTTTGCAACTCCGCCTTCAAGGAGGCCGGCGTCAAATGGCCGGAACGTTGTGCCAACGCTTCCCATTCGTTGGGATAGGAAGCTTCTACCAACACGGCTTTGAGGTTGACGCTTCGGTTGGCGAGGGCCCAAATCTCGTCGGTCTCCGCAGAGTCGGAGCCAAAAACCACCGTCGAACACCCGTCACTCACCACCAAACCTACTGTCGGCACAGGGTGGTTGACAGCCACTGCGGTGATTTGGAAATGGGCAATCTCCACAGGTTTCCCCAGCGGCAAAGGACAATAAACCATGACGGCGCCGTGACTGTTGGAAAGCTGCGAAAACCGCGGGTAGGCCTCGTTGTTGAAAATGTGGCTTTCAAGCAGCTCAATGACCCCTTCCGTGGCGTGTATGCGGATGGGCGCCTTCAATATGCCAAACAGCTCATCAATGAAAATGGGCAATGTCGCAATATGATCCATATGCGAATGGGTTATTACAATGTCCCGCACATGCTCTCGCTGAAACGCATTCAAACCCAATGCCAAACTGCCCGCGTCTACCGCAAGCACGTCGTCCAACACATAGGAAGTCAGGCGCTGCTCCGGAAGCACGCGCCCATCAACGTCAAAGGAACTGGGTAAAAGCTTAATTCGCACCAGCAGAGATTAACCAAAGTTTCTGAAAACAACGAACAGCAAAATGACTTCTCTCTCTTTTTAAGGACTTTGTAGGCTTTTTGCTCGAATAACTCCTTAGCTTAGGGTTATAGCCGCAGGGGTTGGCATAGGCCATCCTCATTAAGGTGTCCAAATGTAGAGAGGTTATGTTGAATAAACGCGTTCAGGTTTGTGAGCGGTATAACCCCTCGCTCATAACGTAAAACCTCCCCCGCCCTCTTCTCATCCCCTAGCCAAACCCCTTGCTGGTTTTTACAATCACGATAGGGAACGGCTTGCCCTTGGGCGTCTTTGACATGGAAAATGTCTATCTCCGCTAAATCGGCATTGCTGAGAAGGGGCGTGCCTGTCGCAGGGCCTACCTCTGTGGACTTGCGCGCTGCCCAGGCGTCCAAACGAAGGTTGGCATCCTCCTTCAAAGCCTCCCAAAACAAATGATCCAAATGCAAAGTCACCACCGCGTCCACCGAAGCGTTGTCCTTTACCTGTATCCCCCTCACCTCCTCCCCTAACCGAGGGTTGAGGCAATTTTTGTAGTCCACAGGCATGGCAAAACCCAACTCAAACTCAAATGCCTTGGGCAAACGAGAAAAGTCATAGCCCGCGTTGGAGCTTCGACAACCCTCCCCACCCTTAAACTCTGCCTTGCCGCGTACGAATATCGTCCAGCCTTTTTCTTGCATGCGCGCATAGGCGGCTTTGGAGGCCTCCGTGAAACCCAGTTGAAGGGCCTCAGGCCGGGCCGCAACCAGGCTATAGCCAAAAGCATAGCGGGTTTTGGAGTCGAAGGCCGGGGCGCCCTTCTTCCGGCTTTGCTTCGCCAAAATACCCAGGGCGTGCTCGTGACCGTCTAAACCAAAACCCCCTTCGCTTTTTAATTCAATGGCGAATACCCCCTCTAACTCCGCCACTACAGGGCCCGTTATGGAAGCGTCCCCGGGGGACATGTCGGGGTTTTCCGACAACTGCACGTGGGCAAGAGTGAGAATAACACTCTCAAAAGACAAGGCCCACCCGTCCACGAAAAAAATGGAATAGCCCCTCGCAGCAGAGGGGGGGAATGCTACCCCGTGCGCAACCATGTCCTCCCCGGAAACCAATATGCGAAAACCCTTCTTGGGAGGGTTTTGCACGTCCCCCTCCCCCGGCTCGTCGGAGCAGGCCCATAGGCACAAAAACAACCCCGCGCACAACAGCTTCAGGCTTCTCTTCATTTCATTCCTCAACATTCTGCTGCCTCAAACCTCGGCTTCTCACTCCGAAGGCCCCTCAAAAGAAAAATGGTAGGGGCCCAAATTCGCGCGCATTCCTGCATAGAGGGCGTTGTCGGGTTGGCCCGCCGCCTCATCTTTGAATTCATAGTAGGCAGCGCCCGGCGCTTTGCTTAACTCTGCAAACTCTATGTTTCTAAACCAGGCGGAGGGGGCTACCTTTAAAACCAATGTACCTCGGTTTTTTAAGTCTAACTCTATGGGTATAGGGGTTATAATCCGCTGTTTACAAATAGGGTTAGAACCCGGTAGGGCCGGGTTAAGGGGGGGCTCTAGCCGGTTTAAGCCTATGCTTAAACGCGCCTTAAAGGGCCAATATACCCCCCCTCTAAACGCCTCCCCTGCTGCCTCTAAAACAACCGTAGGGTCATCCGCTATGTCCACATTGCCCGAGGAAAGCCAAATTTCTGCTGCCCTGGAGGGCTCCGTCGTGCCGCTGCCCTTTACGGCAAAACGTTGACGCTCCTCCGAAAGCGCGTCCAGCCACAGGCCGCCGCGGACTTGCGCAGAATAAATGCCCGGCAAAACGCACGAGGTTTCCAGTGCATGGTTTCCCGGCGCGCTTTGGTTGAAATAGAGCGCCCCTATGCGCAAGTGGGCCTCGTCCAAACGGACTTCATAGCCCAAGGGCGTGCTGAATTCCCGCGAGGCTTCGTCGCCTACCCCTACGGCTTCAAACTCTATCCATTCGCCGCCGGTAGTGCTGATACACCCTAGGGCTAAGAGGCATAGGCAGGTTAGGGCTAAGCTTAGGCCCCCCCTTAAGTTTAAATTTTTCACCCTTCACCCCCTAGGTTAACGGCCAGAGAAAACCAAAACGCCAAGGGCGCGCCGGCAACAAAATGTCGGGCCGGCGCCAAAGGCGGCGGGGAGAGGTTGCCGGTTTGGAAATTGGAAACATAGTTAAACTCAGCAAGGCGGTAGCGGCGGTTGAAGAGATTCGTCACCGCAAAGCCCAGCGTAAAGTTGCGCCACTGCCACTCTGTGTTGGCGTCCACCACAAAAATGCTGCCGCTGCGCTGGCCATAGGGCAAGGGGCGACGGCCTACCCAGTTGATGCCCAGGCCCAAACGCGCCATGAGGGGTTTGCCCCCCAGCGTCCAGGGCAAAGCCCCAAACAAAGCGCCGTCCAGACGCCCGACGAAGTCCGGCACATAGGGCACCAGAAGGCCCGTGTCGTCGAAAGTGGACTGCACCCAGGTGGCATTCGCGGACACGTCGAAAAACCGCCCCAAAAGCCGCCCGGCAAGCAGCGTGCCCAGGCGCGTGGTGCCGCCGCCCAAAATGTTGCGACCGGCTTGCTCGCTGAACACCAAATCCTTGTCGACGTGCGTCCCAAACACCACGCCGCGCCCCTCCAAAGCCACCTCCCCCCATTGACGGTTATAGAGAGCCCCCACCTCCCAGGCGCTCAGGCTTGCAAACGGCGTCTTCAAGTCCTGCCCTATGTATTGCGGATCCACGGAGCGAAAACCGAGGCCATAGGCGCCGGTAAGTTTGAAGTCCCAAAAGGGGCCCAGCACCACAGCGGCCTTGGGTATAAAAGCGCTGCCGACGGTGCTCAACTTCTGAAAGCGCTCGCGGTAGACGCCAAAGTCGCGCTGGTTGAGGCAACTCTCATCCAGGGGGGGGTTAGAGGAGGAGGGTCGGCGTACCTCTTTTATAAAACACTTATCCGTTAGGGAATAGGCCAATAACTCCCAGCGTAGACTCCCCTGTAAACTTAAAAACTGCCAGGGCTTCACCTCTACGTCTGCATAGAGCCCCATATCGCCCAATACCGAGTCCAAATCCTCGTCGGTATGGTAGGGAATGTCTGTTCCGGCAAACAGGCGCGCTTGCTGGGAGGCTACCACGTCCAGCCTAGCGAAATAGCCTAACTCCCACTCCAGGGGTATTTCCCATAGCTGCGTCTTCATCCTCCCATAGCCCCCGGCCCCCGCCATAAAGGACTGGGAGCTTTTGTCCAACATGTCGCCGCGCTGGGCATGCGGGGTTTGTTGCGCCAGCTGCGTATCAAACACAAAGCCGGTGAAATTCTCGCGAAGGCGCATGTTTCTGAAGCCGAAAAACACGCGCTGCTCGTGCCTAACCCCCCCCTCGCGCCCTGCTAAACTGGCCAATAAACCCACTTGGGTAGAGTCCCCCCCCTGGCCTAAGTCATAGCTGTCGAAAAAACTTTTGCGGCCTTCCCCTACGTCGTCTTCGCGCAGCACGCCGGCGGAGTGGTAGTTGCCGAAATAGGCAAAAGAAAAAAGCCGCAGGGAGAGGGTGTCGGAGAGGGGAAAGAGGGTTTGGGCCATGGCCGCCGCGCTGCGCGCGTCCCGGTTTTGGCCAAAGCCTGCCGTCTGGTATATTTGGGCGCCCACAAACGTTTGCCCGTCGCCTGCGTTGGGCCGCCATGTCGCCAGCAAGCGCCGCAAACCGTGGCTGCCCAAACTGCCTTTGAGCGTCAGCCCCTTCTGCCTCAGCCCCAAGCGGTATTCGGCACTGCCTGCTACGGCAAAGTTGCCTTGCCTGGCCTCAAAGGGGCCTTCCAATACACGCAGGGAGTCTACCAATTCGGGAATAATAAAATGTAAATCAGCATAGCCGTTGCCGTGTAGGTTACCGGCCTGGTTAATGGGGAAACCCCCTATGCTTAACTCTATGTCCTGCCCCTCCCGCGCATCAAACCCCCTCAAGAAAATACTCTCCGCATGCAGGGCCCCCCCCTCATTCGTCAGCAAAATACCGGGGGCCATATTCAGCAACTGCGCGGCGGAATTCCTCGGCACCACAGCCAAAGCGCCCACCTCAATTTGAAAGTCCCCCCCGCCTTTGGCCTTCGGAAGGCTGCGCCCACTCACCGTAGAAGAGAGGATGGGCTCCCCGACGGCTTGGGCCTCCTCTTCTGCCCCCGCCTCCTCCTCGGCAGCGGGAAGGGTTTCCTCTTCAAGCGCCGTTGCCTCTGTTGTTGCCTTCGTTTCAGCCCCTGAGGTTTCTTCTTGGGGGGGGGGTGGAGGTTTTGTGTTGTCTTTTTCGGGGGGGGCCCCTGTTGTTTCCTTCGTTTCAGCCCCCGGGGTTTCTTCTTGGGGGGGGGGGGGAGGTT
>WQYA01000082.1 GCA_009781495.1 Cystobacterineae bacterium | reverse complement strand
TTTTTTGGTTACTTTTTTGTCACACAAAAAAGTGACTCGCCGGTAGGCGAAACCTGCAGCGGCCGCGCAGCGGAGACGGCCGGGCCGCAGGCCCAGCACCAATAACCCCCCCCGGGGGGGGCAGAAGAATTGTTTTTGAAAACAGCCGGGCCGCAGGCCCAGCAATAACCCCCCCCTACCCCCCCTTAGAGGTGAATTTTTTTATAAGCCCGCCGCAAGGCGAAAAATAATCCCCCCCGGTAGGGGAAAGAAAGCACCCCTAAAAAAAGCGGCCACCAGGCAACACCTGACAGCCGCCCGCAGGGCAGAAAAAAACCTCACCCATTCCAGAAGCGCATGCTGCCGTTTTTGGCCAAGGCCAGGTGCATTTTATAGCACTCGTCGAGCATTTGCGGCTCATGGTGCAGGCCCGTGGCTTTTTCAGCGCGCTCCAAATAGTCCTGGAGGTAGTCGCGGTAGGCGGGGTGCACGCATTTTTGGATGATGACGCGCGCGCGGTCCTTCGGCGCAAGCCCGCGCAAGTCGGCCAGGCCCTGCTCCGTAACGACGACGTCCAAGTCATGCTCCGTATGGTCCACATGCGGCGCTTTCGGCACGACGCAGCTGATGCCCAGCTCGTCGTTTTTGGAGGGGCGCACGGAGGGGCAGTGCATGATGCTCAAATAGGTGTTGCGCAGAAAGTCCCCGGAGCCGCCGATGCCGTTGAGCATTTTGGTGCCGCCGGCCAGTGTGGAGTTGGCGTGCGCATACATGTCAAACTCCAGCGGCGTATTCATTCCAATAACGCCCAAGCGGCGGATGACTTCAGGGTTATTGGAAACCTGTTGGGGACGCAGCAGCACCATGTTTTTATATTTATCAAATTTAGCCCACCACTCTATGAAGCCCTCTTTAGAGAGGGAGAGGGAGGTACAGTTAATAAATTTACATTTACCCGAGTCCAGGAAGGGGAGGAAAGTGTCCTGCAACACCTCGGTGAAAACCACCAAGTCCTCAAAGGGCGACTGCGTCAAACCACCCACGACGGCGTTGGCAATGGAGCCCACGCCCGACTGCAGCGGGAAGAGGTTTTTGGGCAGTCGGCCGGACTTCACCTCGGCGAGGAAGAAGTCCACAATATGGTCCGCAATGGCTTGGGACTGCTCGTCGGTGCCGCGCAAAGCACGGCCGTTGTCGGGCCTGTTGCTTTCGACAATGGCGACAATTTTGGACTTGTCGGTAGGCACCCAAGGCGTGCCGACGCGCTGACGCACGTCCATAATGGGGATAGGGCGTTTATTGGGGGGAAGCTCCGTCATCCAAATATCGTGCATGCCTTCAAAGGAGGGGAGGCTGGTGTTTATTTCGACAATAATTTTATCGGCGACGGCAATAATTTCAGGAGCGGCGCCCACGGAGCCCGCCAGCACAATGTTGCCCTCTTCCGTAATGGCCGAAGCCTCAATGAGGGCAATGTCCAGGCGCCCATTTTTTTCGGGCGTATAAAAACCATATTGCAAGTCCTGCGCGAACATGGACAGGTGTTTGTCGCCCATGCGTATTCTTCCGCTGTTAATCCCCTGGGCGATGTTTTTGCCGGTTTGGTAGGGCCAACGTCTGTCGACCAAATCCAACGCGGCCCACCTGTCTTCGGTTTCCGCGCCGACGGAGGCGCCGATGAAGAGGTTGAATTTCCATTTGCCCTGCAAGCCGTTTTTTTCGACATAGTCAGCAACAGCGATGGGCACCATTTTGGGGTAACCCACCGGCGTAAACCCGGACCAGCCGAGATTCATAGGGGCCACAGCGGCTTCCTTGAAAAAAGGAATGGTGTCTTCGGCCTTCATGACTTTGGACAACAAGCTTTTGTCGCGGATACGGTTTTCAAGTTCGGACATTTAAAACCTCCTTTATATGAAACAGGGGAGCACTCCCGTTGCCCTCCCGGAGGGGAGGAGCTGGGCACTTTGGGCAACAACAGCATTATGGGCACTTTGACAGCAAAACAACAGCACTACCTAAAAGCGGCACCCAGGCAACTAGCATTTTTGGTGGGGGCGGCACAACGAGGGGGAGTGTGAAAAGACTGCGCACATGCCCCCGCAGGCAGTAGAAAAACGAATGAGAGAGGGTGGGCTGTCTACTTTTCGGCGCGCTTTGGCTCCCCTGCTCCCCTGCTCCTCTACTCCCCGGGTCCCCTGGCCTGCTCCCCTACGCCTCCTGTTGTCTGCAAACACAAGTGGTTTAGGCAAAGGGGGCCAGGGGGGGTGTGGGAAGGGAATGTCTAGGCTTTGAGGTGGGCATACATGGCATGGGTTTGCGCCTCGATGAGGGCGTCAATTTCCTCTGTGGAGCTCTTTTCGAGGGCGGCCTGCATCATAGCTTGCGCCTTTTCGACGGAGGTATTTTGGACGGACGCTCTGGCCTTGCCCAGCTGCACAGCCGCCATGGAGAGGGAGCGTATGCCCAGGCCCAAAAGCATGGCGATGTATTTGGGGGCGCCCGCAATTTCTCCGCACACGGAGAGGGGAATGTTGGCCTTGTGGGCGGCCTCGACAATATGTTGGAGGGAGCGCAATACGGAGAGGTGGAGGGGGTGGTAGAGATAGGCGACCTGAGCGTTTTGCCGGTCAATGGCCAGGGTATATTGAATGAGGTCGTTGGTGCCTATGGAGAAGAAGTCCGCCTCCTGGGCGAGGCGGTCCGCAATCCACGCGGCAGCGGGCGTCTCCACCATGACGCCGACAGGAATGTTTGGGGCAACGGGGACATTTTGCAAGCGCAAACTCTCCCGGCATTCTTCCAGCTCCTGCCTGGCCTCATAAAACTCGGACATATGGCTAATGAGGGGGAACATAATTTGGAGGTTTCCATAGGCGGAGGCGCGCAAGGCGGCGCGCAACTGCGCGCGAAAAAGCTCCCTGTGACTCAAACACAGGCGAATGGCCCGAAGGCCCAGCGCCGGGTTGGCTTCTTTCTCAAGAGGCTTTTCAAGGAATTTTTCCAGAGGTTCCCCCGGGAGTTTGTCCCCCCCCAAATCAAAAGTACGCAAGGTAACCAGGCGGCCTTGCATGGCCTCAACGACACGGCGGTAGGCCCAAAACTGCTCCTCCTCGGAGCAAGGCTTGTCTCTGCCCACAAGCAAAAACTCCGTCCTGAAAAGTCCAACCCCCTCCGCCCCCATTTGAAGCAAGCTGTCAACTTCCTCGACAAACTCCATGTTGCCCCAGAGAGAAACCTTGTGCCCGTCCAAGCTGACAGCCGGCGCATGGGCCTGGTGCTGGGCTTGCATTTGTTGTGCACGCCACTGGAGCTGTTTGAGTTTTGCCTGGCCAAGCGCCTCCTCATCGGGTTGAAGGTGCACTTCACCCGAGGTGCCGTCCACAATGAGGCAGTCTCCGGGTTTGACGCGCTGCAAAAGCGTTGGGACGCCGACGACGGCCGGCAGTTGTTTGGCGCGGGCAACAATGCTGGTGTGACTGGTTTGTCCGCCGCCTTGAGTGACAAAGGCAAGGGCATTTTTCGCATTGGCCAGGAATACGGCCCTTGCCACAGGAAGTTCATCCGCGACGACAATGGCATTTTCAGGGACGAGGAGCGTCTCTTCTTCCTCGTTGAAAACCTGCCCGGCCAGGTTTTTTTGCACTCTGTCGGCAACCCATTTGACGTCTGCCCGACGCTCGCGAATATAGGTGTTTTGAATGGTTTCAAAGCGCGCAAGCAGGGCTTGTGTCACTTCAAAAACAGCCCACTGCGCATTCACCGCATGCTCGCGTATGGTGTTGACGGTAGCATCCACAAACAGAGGGTCTTCCAGCATGAGACTGTGGGCTTCGAGAATGAGGCCATGCTCATCCGCAGGAAGTTTTTTGCGCAAGTGCACCAGCTGGCCCTCTGCCATGCTCAGCGCTTCATGAAATTTTTCAACCTCGGCCTCAATTTGTGTTGGAAGCAACTCCTTGCGTGTGGGGACAATGCTTTGCAGGCTGCAGACAAACGCCTGGCCAATGGCGACACCGGGGCTTGCGGCAATTCCTTTGAGGAAAATGTTTTGGGACATTAGCGGGGTTCTCCGAAGCGGTTTTGGATGAGTTTCTCCACCTCCCGAAGACAGTTTTCGGCGCCCTCCCCTTCACAACAGAGGCTGATTCGCATGCCTTTGGCAACAGCCAGCATGAGGACACCCATGATGGATTTGGCATTCACCGTTTCTCCTGCGCAACTTAGGCTGACGGTGCAAGGGTAGCTGTTGGCCGCACGCACCAGTTGAGCGGCTGCACGCGCGTGCAAGCCCAACTGGTTGATGATTTCAAATGTGGCTTTGTGCTGCATCCTTCCTATATAACCGACGGCTGTGCCAAAGTAAGCTTTTCAGAGGGTTGTTTTGGGTTTGTGGGGAAGTATTTCGCTTTTGGCTGGTTGGTTTCTTTTGCCCTCATGTTGGTAGCCTGTAGAGACGAAACACCGAAGGGCGTTGTCTCCACCTTTTCCAGCAGCGGCGCAGCAGGCTTTGCCGCCGACGAGGGAAGCGCCGCACAGTTCAATTGGCCTTAGGGAATAGCCCTAGGGTGGTTTTATGTTGAATGAAGTTTCTGCGACACACGGGTGGAAATGTGGAAGGTTTGCGAGCAGGGGGCAAGGGGGGGCCAGCACCCTCTCCCTCGTCCCCGTCCCATGAAACGCAGCAACCTTTGCCTGCACTCCCCCCCCCAAAAAACCGGGTAGGGCAACAACCCGAAGCGCGGTGTCCAAAACAACGCGGGGAACCATTTGGGGGGTGTGGCAAAAGAAACGCCGGAGTCGAGGGCCGCTAGCCGGGGCCCCGCGCGGGGCTAAGGTTACTAGGGGGGGGTACGCGGGTTACAGGATATAGGGGGTTTATGCGAAGCACGCTAGACCGGTTCCAAGTTGAAATGATTCTGCAGAGCGGTTTCAATTGAAACTCGCTTCGCTCGTTTAACTTCGCTCCACTTCATGAGTCGTGAAAGCTTCGCTTTCCCGACTCATACGTTAGGCTTCGTTTGACATGAGCTCGACGCGGACGAGGCTTTGAAACTCGCTTCGCTCGTTGACTCCACTACGCTCGTTAAGAGAGAGCTGCGCTCTGTCTTGCCTTCCTCCGTTCCGTTGTGAAGGGAGTGCACTTAAGTGGGCTTCAGCTGAGCAAAAACGAGTCCAACGAAGAGGAAGTGTCAAAGTAGAAGCGGTCTAGGCATGGGTGCGTACGGCCCGCTTAACGGGCAGAGCATGGGGGCCAAAGCATAGGTGTCTCCAGCCTCGCAGAGTGGGTTTTCTTGAGCGCCCCTTTGGGGCGTTACCCCACGAGCGCCATGAAGGAAAACAACATTTGGGCGAGGGCGGGTTACAATCTGCTGCATACAGAAAAGGAAACAGCCGGGCCGCAGGCCCAGCAATAAAGTTGCCTGCCCCCCCCAGAACCGGCGCCACGCAAGACGCAGACACCACGACACCGACAAAGAACCCACACACCACGCACTAGCGCC
>WQYA01000081.1 GCA_009781495.1 Cystobacterineae bacterium | reverse complement strand
TTGGAGTAGCAGAAGAGTTCGAGGGGGTCGCGAGTGCTGCCTAAGCCCCGCAGGGCCCCGGAGGGTGTTTTTTTGGTTACTTTTTTGTCACACAAAAAAGTGACTCGCCGGTAGGCGAAACCTACTGCGCCCGCGCAGCGGAGACGGCCGGGCCGCAGGCCCAGCAACAAACCGGCCCGGGAGGGCAAACAACGCCCGGGCCGCAGGCCCAGCACCAACACCCCCGCCCGGGAGGGCAGAAGAATTGTTTTTAAAAACGGCCGGGCCGCAGGCCCAGCAATAACCCCCTCCTGGGCCCACGGGCAAGAGAACCTAAAAATAAGATAAAATTAGCATATTTATAAAAGCGAGAGGAGGGGGTGTTTGGAGGCCCCCCCTCCGCACGTATTCAGAAAAAATGCTTGAGGGTGTTGGCGGGTGAAGGCGCCACGCTTTGAATTTTCAGGGGGAGGGGGGGGCAGCCTTCAAAAAAGTAAAACCAGGGGTTTCGTGTTTTCGTCATTTATTCAACAAGAGGCCATTTATTTATAGTTAAATGGCCCCATGACGAACCCTCAGGAAATGTCCCTTGTCACTTTTCTGCGCAGCGTCCCTGTTTTTGGCGGGCTGGAGGGGCGCTCTCTGGACCGCTTAATTGAACGCCTTCAGGAGCAACGTTTTGAGCCTGGAGAAGTGGTATTCCACGAGGGCGAACTGGGACGGACGATGCATGTGTTGCGTGAAGGCGAGGTGGAAATTGTACGCCGCGCCTCGGAGGGGGATGAGGTGTTGATTGTACGCCTTGGCCCCGGGGAAACTTTTGGAGAGATGACGCTGGTAGAGTTGCAGCCGCGCAGCGCTACCGTCATAGCGAAGAAACGTACCCATACCTACTCGCTGACGAGTATGGATTTATATAACCTCTACCGTGACGACAACTATGCCTACGTTATTGTGCTGCAGAACATTTGCCGCATGTTGAGCCGCCGCCTGAGAAAAGCCGACGGCCGTATTGCCGACTTTTTGGTGCAGCAGGAGAAGCAGCCCAAAGAGGCCGAAGGCAAGCCCAAGGAAGCCGAGGGCAAGCCCAAGGCGAACAAAGCAGAGGGCAAAGCGGAAGGGAAAGCAGAAAGCAAGGCAGAGGGGAAGGCGGAGAAGGCGGAAGGCAAACCCAGGAAGCGCTAGCCATGTTTACGGGACTCATAGAGGACATAGGGCTGTTGCACTCCCTGCTGCCCACAGCCGGGGGGGAGGGGAAGCCAGAGGGTGGGCTGGACTTTTGGATAGAGACGCGCTTTTCAGCAGGTGTAGGGGGCTTAGGGGAGTCCATCGCCTGTGACGGTTGTTGCCTGACGGTGGTGGAATGGGACGACACGCGGTTTCGCGTCCAAGTCTCCCAGGAGAGTTTGCGCGTGACGACTTTGAAGCATTGGCAGCCGGGCCGCCGCATTCATTTGGAGAGGGCCCTGGCCTTGGGGGCGCGTATGGGGGGGCACTGGCTGCAAGGCCACGTGGACAGTGTGGTATGCGTGAAAGAGCGTTTTGACGAGGGGGCCTCGCGCGTGCTGGCCGTGGAAATGCCCCAGGCCTTCGCCTATGGTTTTGTGCCCAAAGGCTCCATCGCCCTGGACGGCGTCAGCCTCACCATTAACCGCATGGACGAAGACTGTTTTTGGATAAACCTCATTCCCGAAACCCTGCTGCGTACCCACTTGGGCGACAAAAAGCCCGGCGATGAGATGAACCTTGAGGTGGACATTTTGGCCAAATACATTGCCCGGCTTGCCACGCTGGGGCTTGTCCCCAAACCTTAGACGCTACCCCCTGGCCCCTGCGGTGTTGAATGAAGCCTCTACCGTCGGGGACGCCAAGGGCCACCGAGGTTGGATGGACGGGGTTAAGGATTTTTCTGCCGGCCAGGCAGAAAAACCTTAACCCCAGCTCTCTGGCATTCCCCCCTAGCTTGACAACCCTCAAAAACGCTTCTCCCCCTCGCCCCTACGCTACCCCCTGGCCACCTTAACCCCACGGTAAGTTACGCCATAGCAACTGTAGCCCTAATAGGAAGAGGAAGAGGGCGAAGAAGCGTTTTAGGAGGGGAATAGGGAGGTGGTGGGCAAGACGCGCCCCCAGGGGGGCCAACAACACGCTGGCCAGCGCTATGCCTATGGCCGCCTCTATGTGAATATAACCCAGGGTACCCATAGGACGCCCCGCTATGCCTAGCCCCATAAGCCAATGCCCTAGGGCCCCCCCCAGCGCAATGGGAAGCGTACACGCCGCCGAGGTGCCGATGGCCTGGCGCATGGAGAGGCCATAGAGGGAAAAGCCTACCACCAATAGGGAGCCCCCCCCTATGCCTACCAAACCCGAAAGCAGGCCTATGAGACTGCCCCCTAGGGCCAACATAAGCCCGCCCGGCAAAGCCCTCGCCTGCTGAGGGGGCCGCCCAAAACCCATTTGGAAGGACATGGCCATGGCGAAGAGGGCAAAAACCATACGCACCGCGCTGCCCGGCAAAAAACTCGCCAGCCAGGCCCCCCCCAGGGAGCCCAAAAACAAGCTGGGGCTGCTGCGCGCAAACAGAGGCCAGCTGACGGAGCCGCGCCGGTGGTGGGCGTGCGCAGAGGAAACCGAGGTGGCCAAAATGGTGGCCAGCGAGGTAGCGACGGCCATTTGCGTAGCCATGTCCCTGCCTACCCCCTGCATGCCGAAGAGGAGGAGGAGGGAGGGGACAATAATAAAACCCCCCCCTATGCCCAACATGCCCGCCATAAGGCCGACGAGGGCCCCAAGGCCCATATAGCTGAAAAAGGGGAGAAGCCATTCACTCATAGGGGGGGCAAACACCAAGCACATGTTGCGCTTTGCGCGGCAGAGGTTTAGAGGTGAAGGACATGTTACTCGCTTCCGACAAAAAAAGCATTGCGCGCGTAGAACGCGCCATAGAAGAAATTCGCCAGGGGAGGATGGTGATTTTAACGGACGACGAGGACAGGGAGAATGAGGGGGACTTGGTGATGGCGGCGCAGAAGGCCACCCCCGCCGCCATTAACTTTATGGCCAAATATGGGCGGGGCCTCATTTGCCTGCCCATGACGGAAAAGCACATACGCCAGTTGCGCCTGCCGATGATGGTTTCCGACAACAACTCCCCCTTCCAAACGGCGTTTACGGTTTCCATTGAGGCGGCCAAGGGGGTGACGACGGGCATTTCCGCAGCGGACAGGGCCAAAACCATATTGGCCGCCGTAGCCCCCCGCGCCAAACCCAGCGACTTGGTGCGCCCGGGGCATGTTTTCCCCTTACAAGCGAGGGAGGGGGGGGTGTTGGTACGCACCGGGCAGACGGAGGGCTCCGTGGATTTAGCGCGGATGGCGGGTTTATTCCCCGCCGGGGTATTGTGCGAAATTATGAAGAACGATGGGACGATGGCGCGCCGTCCGGACTTGCTGCGTTTTGCCAAGCGCCACCGCCTGCACATGCTTTCCGTAGCGGACCTCATTGTCTACCGTCTCTCGCGGGAGCAGTTTATACGTTGCATAGGCCAAGTACCCCTACAAACGGCCCCCCTGGGCGACTGTATGGCCTATGCCTTTATGGCCGACATACAACCCGAGGTACACTGGGCTATTGTGAAGGGTAAACTCTCCCCTAAACTGCCTATTTTAACCCGTGTACACCGGGCGGATACTTTGGGGGACTTGTTGGAGCATGTGGACGCGAAGGGGACTTTGCACCAAGCTTTTGAGGCCATAGCCAAGGAGGGCCGAGGGGTATTGCTTTATTTGCAGGCGCCGCAGACGGCAGGGCCCCTGCGCCGCTCCCGTCTAAGCGCGGGGAGGGGGGGTCAACCGGAGGGTTTGAGGGACTTAGGTTTAGGGGCTCAAATTTTAAGGAGTTTAGGCATACGCCGCCTGCACTTGCTTTCTCACGGCATAAAGCGCATGGTAGGCCTAGAGAGTTATGGTTTAGAAATTATACGTTATAGCCAGCTGGGCCAAGCCCCCAAAGGCCAAGCCCCCAAAGGAAGTGGGGCCCCCCCAGGGAGAAGCGCTCCCCCCAAAGGCCCAGCCCCTAAAGGCCAAACCCCCAAAGGCCCAGCCCCTAAAAGAAGCGGGCCCCCCAAGAGAAGCCGCGTGACTGTGAAGAAACCTCCCCCCAAAACCAAACCCTAAAAATACACCGAGGAAGCCATGCCCATTATTGAAGGAAAATACAACATACCCAAAGGCCGTATTGCCGTTTGCCAAAGCCGTTTCAACGAGTTGGCCACCGACTCTCTGTTGAAAGGCGCCCTGGACATGCTCTACCGCCTGGGTGTCGCCGAGGAGGCGGTGGACGTCTTCCGTGTCCCCGGGGCTTTTGAGCTTTTGGGGCTGGTACGCCGTTTAGAGGAGACGCAACGTTATGCCGGCATTATTGCCTTAGGGTGTGTCATTCGCGGACAGACGCCGCATTTCGAGCACATTGCCTCTGCGGTTTCCAGTCAGTTGGCGCAGATGGCGGCTTCGGCCCAGTGCAGCATTTCCTTTGGGGTGTTGACGTGTGACGACGTGGCGCAGGCGATGGACCGTGCGGGGCTGAAGGCGGGGAACAAGGGGGCGGAGGCGGCGGCGAGTTGTGTGGAGATGGCCAACCTCTATGCGAGGATTTCGAAGATTGAAGACGACTAACCCGGGGACGCGCAGGCTGGCCAGGGAGCGTGTGTTGCAAGCGCTCTACCAGTTGGATGTTTCAGGGGGGGTTTCCATAGAGGAGGCCTTAGAGTGGGCCTGGGGTGTACACGCGCAAGAGGAGCCGAAGCAGGAGGCGGCGCACCGTTTTGCGATGGAGTTGGTAGAGGGTGTATGCGAGTCCATAGAGGAGATAGACGCGCTTATAGACGCGCACAGTCACCACTGGCGTTTGGAGCGCATGTCAAAGATAGACCGCAATATTTTGCGCTTGGGCGTATTCGAGCTTAAATACCGGGAGGACATACCGAAGAAGGTGACGTTGAATGAGGCCATTGAGTTGGCGAAGAAGTTTGGGACGGAGAACTCTTCGGCATTTATAAACGGCTTGTTGGACTGTTTGGCTTCCGGCACAGCCAAGGAGTGAGGATGACGCCGCTGACACCGAGTTTACAAGCCCTTGACAGCCTGAGCGGCATCGACAGTTTATGCCTATGGGTAAGGACGGACGAGCGGCCGATGCGGGGGCTGGCGGATTTTGTAGACTGGCGGATGTGCGGTTATTTGTCCCAGTTGTTAAAGCGGGCCTATTTCCGAGGGGAGGCGGGGGAGGTATTGTTATTGGCAGGGGGAGAAGGCATACCCTGCCGCCGTATTTTCGTATTGGGTTTAGGGGGTGCGAGGGAGTGGAAGCGGGAGGCCGTGGAGCGGCAGGTGAAGGAGACGCAGAAGAAGCTGCGTTTAGCGGGGGTTTCCAGCCTGGCCATGGCGACGCCGGAGACGGCGCCCGAGGAGTTGTGGCAGAAGGCCTGCGAGCGGCATTTCTCCTGGGTTTCCACCTTTATATTGTTTAGGCCTGTGAACGTTGCCAAGGGGGGGGAGTCCCCAGCGGGAAAGCGTTAAGTGGGGGGGGGGTTTCCCTTGCAGGGGGCTGTTAAAAAAGAGATTTATTTTTGCCCTCCGGGCGGGGTTATTGCTGGGCCTGCGGCCCGGCTGTTTCTAAAACGGTTTTTTTGCCCCCCCGGGCGGGGTTATTGTTGCTGGGCCTGCGGCCCGGCTGTCTCCGCTGCGCGGCTGCCGTAGGTTGAAACTCGCTTCGCTCGTTTAACTCCGCTCCACTTCATGAGTCGTGAAAGCTTTGCTTTCCCGCCTCACACGTTCCGCTCCGTTTCGCCTACCGGC
>WQYA01000080.1 GCA_009781495.1 Cystobacterineae bacterium | reverse complement strand
GCCGAAGTCGCAGGGGACTTCAATAATGGGCTCGCAACTGTCATTGTAGCAAAGCTGTCCCGCCGGGCACCACGTACCGCCGTTTGTGCCGCCGCAGGGGTCTTCGCAGGTGCCGGTAGCTGTATCGCAGACTTGGTCAGCATCGGCGCAGTACGTGCCACCGGAGTCGCAGGGTACGTTCCGCTCATCCTCGCAATTGCCCTGGTAGCAAACTTCCCCAGCATTGCAGTCCGCAATGTCCGTGCATGGCTCCACGCAAGTGCCGGAGTAGGGGCTGCATACTTGGGTGCCGGTGCACTCCGTGTCGTCCGTGCAGGAAACCACGCAGTTGCCTGTCACTCTGTCGCAGACTCCAACAGCGCAATATGTGCCACCGACTGCGCAGGAAACAATTGATGGATCTTCACAAGCACCCAAATAACAAACACCGGTGTCGTTCGCACAGGGGTCGCCGTCTGCCGCCTCTTCACACTCACCCGGCATCGAGCCATATTCACAGCGACCTAGATTCACATTGCAGACACGCCCAACATCGCACCAAGTGCCGCCTGACTCGCAGGGGACAACATCTGCGTCCTCACAATTGCCCGCGTAGCAGAGTTGTCCAACAGGGCACAAAGCACCGCCGGCTTCGCAGGGAACATTCGCAGGGTCCTCACAGGCCTCTTGGTAGCAAACACCACTGCCACCCGCGCAGAGTCCACCGTCCGCCACACCTTCACACTCACCCGTTGAACCATATTCACAACGACGCAAACTCTCGTTGCAAACGTATCCAACACTACATTGGGTGCCGCCGTCCGTGCAGGGGACACTTGCTGAGTTTGTGCAGATGCCGTTGTAGCAAACTTGTGTACCTTCGCACTCATCGCTGTTGGTGCACGTGCGAGGCGTCACCAGAGGCGTTACCTTTTGTTGGCAGGTTCCCTCCGTTGCACCCGGTGTGACGATACATTCTCTGCCCTCACCACAATCCGTAACACCCACCACACATTTATTCGAACCAATCCTGATGCCGCCCACATCACAAGCAATACCTAGGGACAAGAGCACACCTAGGACCCATAGCTTCCATGCTTCCATCGTTTTCCCCTCGTCATGTAGTTTTTGTATTCTTTGTCTTTCGGCCGTAAGTCTGGGGCATACAATATTCAAACTCTCATCCACTGACAAGCGCATTTATTAATAAAACCAAAGGGTTATCTCACAGGACACGACATGTGGCCTAAGGTCGTTTTATTTAAGTATTCAAATGTGAGAGCTTTCATTTCTTCAATGACTTTAGTCACATATGCCCCAAACCCCTTTGGGGTAGGTTTCTGAAGGAAATAAAAAACTACCCCTATCCATAATATAAAATAAATCCTAACGTGGTTTTATGCCGACCTGAGAATTTGTTATATTAAGCTTGATATATTTTTAAAAAGCGGGTGGCAGTGTAGAGTTTGCTCAACAGCAATCTGAATTTCAGTTCCCATGGGTGAGGGGTTCTTTCTCTCGCTGGGGGCGGCTTTTTCAAAAAACCATCTTTCCCCTCCAGGACAGGGGAGGAAAATTTTTTGCACTCTCTCCTGGAGGCCGCTTTTTGCCCTGCACCAGCCTTCCCGGACTCTGTCTGCTGCTTGAAACGGTCATGGCCTGAGCCTTCCTAGGCAAAGTGAATTCTGTTTCCCTTTGAGGCCCACTGCGCTAAAAGCAACCCCGCTTTCAGAGGCTCTCGTGAAAAAACTTCGCTGTGCATTGCTGGGTGCAACGGGTTTGGCAGGACAGCAGTTTGTCGCTGCGCTGGCTTCCCACCCTTGGTTTGAGTTGACAGGTTTGGCCGCTTCAACGCGCAGTGCCGGCAAGCACTATATGGAAGCTCTGCGCAGGCCCAATGGAATGTCCGGCTGGTTTTTGTCGGAGCCTTTGCCTTCGCGCATCGCTTCCATGCCCGTTGTCGCAGGGGATGCTTTGGACGTGGGGCTGTTCGACATCGTCTTCAGCGCGGTAGCGGCCGATGTGGCCCTGGCCTTGGAGCCTGTCTATGCGCAAAGGCTGCCCGTTATTTCTACGGCAAGCGCCTTCCGTTATGGGGATGATGTGCCCCTCCTCCTCCCGCCCATTAACGCAGAACATAGCCAACTTATTGAAAAGCAAAAACAACAACGCGGCTTCGAGGGGTTTATTGCGCCCAACCCGAAGGGTGCGGCCATTGGCCTGGCCCTCAGCCTGGCGCCCCTGGTTCAAAACTATGGCGTCAAAGCCGTGTTGATGACTTCCATGCAGGCCATTTCAGGAGCCGGACGCGCCCCCGGCGTCGCCGCCTTGGATATTCTGGAAAACATCATCCCCTATATCCCTAAAGAAGAGGGGAAGGTTGAAATAGAAACCAAGAAAATTTTAGGACAAATGGACACGCCCCATGCCATGAAGGTTTCGTGTACGTGTACGCGCGTCCCCGTGCTGGAAGGGCATACGGAGTCGGTTTTTGTCTCCTTGGAAAAACCGGCCTCCGTTGAAGAATTGGCGCAGACCATGCACGCCTGGCAGGGAACGGAGGTTTCTCAAAAACTGCCTTCCGCACCCCCTCGGTGGATAGAAGTCATGGATGACCCCTTCCGCCCCCAGGTACGTCTGGACAGGGACATGCATGCGGGCATGGCAACCATTGTAGGGCGTATCCGAGAGGATGACGTCCTCGAAAACGGCTTCAAATATGTCCTCGTTTCGCACAATACGAAAATGGGGGCCGCAAAAGGTGCACTGTTGATTGCTGAAATGTTATATGCCCAAGGGCGGATAAGAAGTTCCACCAATACCTAAGGGGGGACTAACCCTCCCCTAAATGAAAGAGGAGTGCTGTTATGGCTTTTGTTGTCGCGGAACCTTGCATCAAATGCAAATACACAGACTGTGTGGAAGTTTGCCCCGTTAACTGCTTCTATGAGGGGAAAAATTTCCTGGTCATCCACCCGGATGAGTGCATCGACTGCGGGGCTTGCGAGCCGGCTTGCCCCACCCAGGCCATTTTCGCAGAGTCGGATTTGCCCTCCAAATGGGCCGAATATCAACAACTGAATGCGGAATATGCCGCTAAATGGCCTAACCTTACGGAGAAAAAAGCTGCCCTCCCCGAGGCCGACGAGTTTAAGGATGTCAAAGAAAAACGCAAACTCTTCGATCCGGAGCCGGTATAGCCAAACCGGGGCCCGCGCCCTTCTTCAACACAGCCACACCCAGGTGGGTCTCTTTTGAAGCAACCCTCCAAAAAATGGGGTATGCAATTGGCCTCGGCGGCTACAGAGGCAGGCTTGGCCATCACCCAACCAGGGGGGGAGCTGATTCCTATTCCCCTCTCCCTGAACCCTATGCTGGTTTCTAGGGAGACGCTTTATCTCTATCGTCAACAAATATACCAGCTTATAAATGCAGGGCTAAAAATGGCCTATGCCTTGGATAAGGGTAGCCCCTTAAAACCTATTTGGCGCGCCCTCTCCCCCTTTGAAAAAACCCTCATATACCCCCGCCCTACCCCTCGCCTCGCTACCACCCGCGTGGACTGCTGGCCCTCGGAGGGAAAACTCTGGGCCCTGGAGCTGAACGCTACCATACCCGCCATGCAGGCCTATTCGGATATCGCCGCCTCCCATACCATCGCCGCCCACGGCCGACGCCTCCACTTGAGCCCCCCTGCCATCGCAAAACTCCAAGAGGACAATGGCTCCAATGTGAGGGCCCTCTGGGAGGCCCTCCTGGCCGCTTATGCCTCCTACCGGCCCCGCCAACAGCCCCAACGCCTCGGCATCCTCTGCCGTAGAAACGACGCCCAACAGACAGAGTTGCTCCACCTCAAACGCCGCTTCTCCGGCTGGGGCCTCGAAACCGAACTCCTCCACCCAGATCAACTCGAAAACAAAGAGGGCTTTTGGGCCAACGGCAAACTCTATGACTTGGTCTACCGCCACCTCTTCGTCCACCGCCTGGAGGAAGAAGCCGAAGGCCATGCCCTCCTGCGCCGCCTCCTCCTCAAACCCTATGGGCCCCCTAGCCTTGTTTTAAACCCCCCGGCCGCCCCTGTGGAACTGAAGGCTACCCTCGCCCTGCTCTCAGAGTCCGTTGAAAACGAAGCCTTGGCCGCCCTCGCCCAACTTAGCCCCGAGGAGCGCGAGGTGATTCGCCTGCGGGTCCCCTGGACACGCCTCCTGAATGAAACCGCTACCCTGGAATACGTCCAACAACAGCCGGAACGCTTTGTGCTCAAACACGGCTCCAGCTATGGCGGCAAAGCCGTCTTCATCGGCAAAGCCCGCTTCGAAGACAGCTTCGCCCAACGCTGCCAACAAACTTTCGGCACACCCCTCTCCTGGGAGGCCTTGTGCCAACGCGCCTTTGAATGCCGACATGAGGGCGGCTATGTCGCCCAGCAACTGGTTGAAAACCACCCCCTCCCCCACCTGCTGTGTAGCCCTAATACCACCACCTCCCGCCCCCTCTATGTGGACTTCTCCCTCTTCTCCTCCGCCGGTATGCCAACCCTAGCCAACTGGGGCGGCGTCTGCCGAGGCTCCGCTGACCGCGTCGTCAATATTTTGGGCGGGGGCGGCCTGGTCCCCCTGCTCCTCAAAGAGGTAGCTCAGCACCTGCAACTGGGGGACTTGCCCTATGAGCTGGACGCCCAGGGGCCCTGCTGAAAGGGCCATAGCAGGAACCCGGGGGGAATAGAAAGGAGCAAAGGGGCAATAAAGGGGTAGCAGCGGGGTAGCAGAGGGGTAAGTAAAGGAGCACCAAAGAAGCAACAGAAGACCAGCAGAGAAAACAGGGGGGGGGCTGCACAAAGCGGGGGGGCAGTGGAAGTTTGTTGAAACCACCCCCGTTTTGCCACATAAAAGCCCTATGGATAAAATGGGCCTAGCCGGGGACCCCCCTGCTTGGCCCACTGGTTTTTTAAAATACCCAGGAGGGATACATGTCCGTAGGGCCCCACAACCCCCATGAAGTTTCGTCCTTCACACACCTTGCTGCCGAGCGTGAAGCCGCCGGCCTCTTTATGGCCAAAGTCTACCGTTGGATGACTTTGGGCCTTGGGACGACGGCCGCCGTCGCATGGTTTACGGTGCACAACGAAGCCCTGCTCGGTTTCGTCCTTCAGCATTTCTTGTTGGTCGTCCTCTCGCCCCTTGTCCTCGTCATTGCGCTGTCCTTCATGGCCCACAAACTCTCCGGGCCTGCCGCTGCGGCCCTCTTCCTCGTCTATTCCTGCGTTATGGGGCTCAGTCTCAGCACGGTTTTTCTCATCTATGAGTTGGGCACCCTCTTTGGCGCTTTTGCCATTACGGCGGGGGCCTTTTTGGCCTTATCCATTTATGGCACGCTAACGCGGCGCGATTTGTCCGCATGGAAGTCCTTTCTCTTCATCGGCCTCTTCGGTGTTATTGCCGCCCTTGTCGTCAACCTTTTCATGAAAAGCAACTTCATGGGTTTTGTCATCAGCTGCTGCATGGTGGTGGTTTTCGCAGGGCTGACGGCCTATGACACGCAGAAACTCCGCGAAATCCACGCGAGCCACAACCACCGCAGCACCACGTCCCTGGCTGTCCATGGGGCCCTACGGCTCTATTTAGACTTTATTAATTTATTTTTAGCCATACTCCGTATTTTCGGCGGCTCGCGTAATTGAAAATATAAGTGTTTTGAACCCCCTCTAAAAGGGTTTTTCGCCCTCCGGGCGGGGGTTAAAAGTACTTCTTTTCCCCCTCCGGGGGGGGTTAAAAGCATTCCTTTTCGGGGGTAAGTTTTAATGGAATATATTTTTTCGCCTTGCGGCGGGCTTGTATAAAAAATTCCCCTCCGTGGAGGGGTACCCGAAGGGGGGGGTGGTAGTTGTTTAGGGCTCAGGGCTGTAGGGGGGGTAGAAACCTTCTTTTCACCCCTCCGGGGCGGGGGGTATTGCTGGGCCTGCGGCCCGGCCGTTTTCCGCTCCGCGGCTGCCGTAGGTTTCGCCTCCCGGCGAGTCACTTTTTTGTGTGACAAAAAAGTAACCAAAAAAACACCCTCTGGGGCCCTGCCGGGGGCTCCTGCAGCACTCGCGACCCCCTCGAACTCTTTACTTGATCCACCCCATCATTC
>WQYA01000079.1 GCA_009781495.1 Cystobacterineae bacterium | reverse complement strand
GTCACACAAAAAAGTGACTCGCCGGGAGGCGAAACGGAGCGGAACGTGTGAGGCGGGAAAGCAAAGCTTTCACGACTCATGAAGTGGAGCGGAGTTAAACGAGCGAAGCGAGTTTCAACCTGCTGCTGCCGCGCAGCGGAAATGCCCGGGCCGCAGGCCCAAGAGAACCAACGCCCGCGCAGCGGAAATGCCCGGGCCGCAGGCCCAAGAGAAACCCCGCCCGGGGGGGCAAAAAAACCGTTTTAAAAAACAGCCCGGGCCGCAGGCCCAATAACCCCCTCCTCTAATAAGCCGCCCCGCCAGGGGCTCATAAAAACAGCCAATGGGAGGCAATAAACCCCGCCCGGAGGGCATAAAAAAACCCCTCCACCGCTCACGAAGACAGCAGAGGGGTTTCATTTTATACAAAAGAAGAAATTATTGACTAAACCCCTCCAACAAATAGTGGGCCTCAATGCGGCGCAGGGCGAGCACCATGGCCGCGCAGCGCATGTCCGTTTTTTGTCCCAGGCACAAGCCGCGGCTGTCGTGCATGTCGCCCTTCTGCGGGCTGTTGCGAGCAATGTCGCGAATAATGCGGTAATTGCGTTTGAGGGCCGCAGCGAGGCGTCGGTGGACTTCGGCCTCTGTCCAAAACTCCATGTTGCGGTTTTGCAGCCACTCATAATAGCTGGCGCTGACGCCGCCGGCATTGGCAATAATGTCGGGAATCAACGCAATGCCGCGCGCAAACAGAATGCGGTCCCCCTCAGGCGTGGAGGGGCCGTTGGCGCCCTCCGCAATGAGTTGGACGTCCAGCGTTTGGGCCACCTCTTCCGTAATCTCCCCACTCAGGGCTGCAGGCACCAGAATGTCGGCCTTCACCTTCCAGAAGTCCTCTTTGGAAATGACTTGGGCCTCTTTGAAGTCCACCACCGTCGCCATTTTTCCCTTGGGGTTGTTGCGGATGAATTCGAGGAGTTTGGGAATGTCAATACCCTTAGGGTTATGAATATAGCCCCCTACGTCCCCCACCGCCAAAAGCTTCCCCCCCAACTTATGCATCCACTCCGCTGTATAGGTGCCCACATTGCCGAAGCCCTGGAGAATGAAAGTCTTGCCTTCAATGGTGTCGTTTTTCTCCGCATAGAAGTCCTCAATGCAATAGACGACACCCAGGCCGGTGGCCTCGGTGCGGCCCAGAGAGCCGCCGATGCGCACATCCTTGCCCGTAATAAAACCGCGTTGGAGGTGGCGCAGGCGCTCCCCGTCGCTGTATTGCCGCAGCATAACGGCCATAATGGCGGCGTCGGTGCCCACGTCAGGCGCGGGAATGTCCAACTCGGGCCCCATAAAACTTTTGGCCACATAAATATAACGTGAGGCGAGGGCCTCTAACTCGCAGCGGCTGAGGGTGTTGGGGTCCACTTCAATGCCGCCTTTGCCGCCGCCGAAGGGGACGTCGGCAATGGCCGTTTTCCACGTCATGTCGGCAGCCAGGGCTTTGAGGGTGTCCAGGTTGACGGCGGCGTGGAAGCGCAGGCCGCCTTTATAGGGGCCGCGCGCTTGGTTGTGTTGGACACGCCAGGCGCGAAACCTCCGCGGAGCGCCGGCTTGCCAAGCATAGACTTTGCCGTCCTCAAGGCGCAAGTGGCCGTCTTTCATGGCGACATTGGCTTCGCGGAAAGCGTTGGGGGGCAGGACGAGGCTTCCGTCGGCCAGGCGCTCCAAATTTTTGAGGGAGGGGAAGGAGGAGGGGGGCAAGGAGGCATAGGCTTGGGCTTTGGCCTCGTCGAGGGGGCGTAACCTGTCTTGCATGTCCACGGTGAGATAGAAAGCATGCTCACAGTCGGGCTCCTGCAATTCAAGGCGGATGCGTGGCTCAAGCTTCATTAAATCTGCTGCTCGCTCAAAGCTTTCCATAGCTTGAGCAAAGAAGCTGGTGGTGGTGTGGTTTGACATGGGGGACTCCGAGGTATAACCGAAAAACAACCGGGAAAGGACAAGGCCGTCTTTTATAGCCTTCGGAAAAAACCTGCTCTTAGTTTTTTCTACAAATGCTTTTTTTGCTTATAAGCGCCTACCCCTCCTCCTGACCCTCCTCTTGCCCCTCCCTGCCCTCTCCCTAACCTCCCACTAACCCTCCCCCTTCGCCGCCTTAGGCTTCCCCTAAACCCCTCCTGGGGAATGAAAACCCTTTCCTAAGCCCCCTCAAATCGACTATTCACCCTGCATGTTGCCTTCAGAAATTCCCCTCTCTTTGACTTTTGACGACGTCTTGTTGTTGCCCGCCCGGACAAGTTTTGTCCCCCAGGAAGCCGAACTCCAAACGCGCCTGACGCGCCGTCTGTCGCTGAAAATTCCGCTGGTGTCCGCGGCCATGGACACCGTTACCGAGTCCCGTACGGCCATTACCATGGCGCAGGAGGGGGGCATTGGCATCATCCACAAAAACATGTCGCCGGAGCGGCAGGCGATGGAAGTGCTCAAGGTGAAAAAGCACGAGAGTGGCATGGTGATTGAGCCGGTCACCATTCACCCCGAGGCCCCTTTGTCGGCGGCCATTGCGTTGATGGAGACGCACGGCATTTCGGGCATTCCTGTGGTGAAGCAAAGCAAGCTGGTGGGCATCCTCACGACGCGGGACGTACGTTTTGAGACGCGGCTGGACAGGGCGGTTTCAGAGGTGATGACGACGGAGTTGGTGACGGCAAAGGAAGGGGTAGGCCAGGGGGAAGCCATAGAGTTAATGCACCGTCGTCGTATTGAAAAGTTATTAATAGTGAATGAGGCCGGGGAAATAAGGGGGCTCATAACGCTCAAAGACATTGAGCGTTGGAAAACCTATCCCAATGCGGCCAAGGACAGCAAAGCGCGTTTGTTATGCGGGGCGGCAGTAGGGGTATCCGCGGACAGGGAGGAGCGCATAGAGCGTCTGTTAAAGGTAGGGGTCGACGTCATTGTCATCGACACGGCGCACGGGCACAACCAAGCCGTTTTGGATGCGGTGAAGGAGACGAAGAAGCGCTATGGCTCTGCCATTGAGTTGATAGCGGGAAACATTGCGACGGCGCAGGCGACCCACGCCCTCATAGAGGCGGGCGTAGACGCGGTGAAAGTGGGCATAGGGCCCGGCTCCATCTGCACCACGCGGGTAGTTGCGGGCATAGGGGTGCCTCAAATAACCGCCATCAGCGAAGCGGCCAAAGCCGCTGCCGACAGTGGGGTGCCCCTCATTGCAGACGGGGGCATTAAGTTTTCGGGAGACCTTGTGAAGGCCATTGCGGCGGGAGCGCACACCGTTATGATTGGCTCTCTGTTTGCGGGCACGGAGGAGTCGCCTGGGGCGACCATTTTATTTCAAGGGAGGACCTACAAAGCCTATAGGGGTATGGGCTCCCTAGGGGCGATGAAGCAGGGGGCGAAGGACCGTTATTTCCAGTCTGAGGTAGAGGAGACGCAGAAGCTGGTCCCCGAAGGCATAGAAGGGCGGGTCCCCTATAAGGGTTTACTCTCCTTAAACATACACCAAATGTTAGGGGGGCTTAGGGCAGGCATGGGTTATGTGGGGTGCAAAACCATTGAAGCCTTGCGCCGCTATGACGGTTTTGTGCGGATTACGTCTGCGGGGCTTAAGGAGAGCCACGTCCACGACGTTATTATTACGGAAGAAGCCCCCAACTACCGTATTGGGGGCTAAACACAGAAGAAGCCCCCAACTACCGTATGGGGGGCTGCCGTATGGGGGGGGGTTAGCTTCAACCGCTTAGCGCGGCCTGTTGCCGGGTTTTCTTGAATTTACAGGGCCCAGCTTTTGCTCGGCGGTGTCCACAGAGCGCAGCAAGTCTTGCTTGCCGTCCATTTCAATGGCCTCAATGGCACGGCGCAACACGCCAAAATCCACACGAGGGACGACGGCAATGTTGTTGCCTCGAATTTCCTGGAAGGTGGGCGTATCGGCCAAGTCGCGCACAAAACGCTCCAGCTCAATGCGCACATCCGTCAGGTGCCTGGAGCAAGCCTCCTGGTTGTTCAATATGGTTTGCGCGCCCTCCTGGTAGGCCAAATCAGAGTTGCGGGCGATGGCCTCATCCAGCCTCTTTTTGCTGTTTTCCAAAGAGAGGTAGAGATCGACATAGGTTTTGAGCCTTTCGCCTTCAGGCCTGTTTTCGTCTCGGGCTTTGAAGAGCGCGCCGGGCGCGTCGTCGCAACGCAAAGTTGCGAATTCGCTTTTGTCTATGTTGGTCTGCCGTGTGGCTCTTTCCAACCTTTCCTCGTTGGTAGGTCCCTTGTGGCAAGCCCCCACAAAGAGGGCCACAGCAATTATAACTAAAGTTTTCTTAATCATCGTCACGTTTGGTGTCATAACAAACAGCATTCTGAGTTTGAAGGAGTTTGTGAGTGAATGACAAAATAGCCGTTTTGGACTTCGGCAGCCAATATACACAGCTTATTGCCCGCCGCATACGTGAATTGGGTATTTTTTGCCAAGTAATGCGTGCCGACGACACCCGCGTTTTTGAAGGCGCGCATGACTTTGGGGGCTTTGTACTTTCGGATGGGGGCTATGCCTGCCATGCCGAGGCCCTCTTGGAGCGTTTGCGCGCAACGCAACGCCCCGTGCTGGCCATTGGCGGCAGCGCCTATGCTTTGTGTGGCCTGCCCTCTTTGGCCCACAACTTAAGCCTGGCTCCTCAACAACTGGAAATAAACTCCCCCCCTCACCCTCTGCTGGCGGCCCCCCCTGCTGAGGCCCCCCCCTCCTCCTCCACGGTGTTAAGTCTGCTCCCCCAGTCCCCCCTTGTGTTGGACGCTGCTTGGGAAAGCATGGCGCATTTTGCCCAAGGGGGGGTGGCCGCCGTTGCGCACAAAACGCAGCCGTGGTTGGGTGTTTTCTTCCACATTGAAACCAGCCGAACGCCGGTGGGCGAAACCATTTTCCGCAATTTTGTCCAAGGCATATGTCAAATGAAAGGCAGCTGGCAAGTGGAGGGGATGGTGGAGGAGGCCCTAGGGGAGATAGGGGCCCAAGTCCAGGGGGGCAAGGTATTATGCGCCCTCTCCGGGGGTGTAGACAGCACCGTAACAGCGGTATTGGTGCACAAGGCCATAGGCAACCGTCTGCAGTGCATTTATGTCAACACGGGCCTGATGCGTGAGGGCGAAACCGAGTCCGTGGCCCGCATGTTTGAGGGTTTTGGCATTCCGCTGAAGGTGGTGGACGCCAGGGAGCGTTTTTTGAAACAGCTGGCGGGGGTAACGGAGCCTGAAACCAAGCGCAAGCGTATTGGCGCTGAGTTTATTGCGGTGTTTGAGGAGGCGGCCGCGCAGTTTGAGGGGGTGGCGTTTTTGGCGCAGGGCACCATTTATCCGGACATTATTGAGTCTATGCCTTTAGCTGGGGGTAGCCCTGTGAAAAGCCACCATAACGTCGGCGGCCTCCCGGAGCGTATGAAGCTGAAGCTTGTGGAACCCCTCAAGCACCTTTTTAAGGACGAGGTGAGAAAGCTTGGAAAGCATTTGGGGCTTGAGGCGGCCTTTGTAGAGAGGCAGCCTTTCCCGGGGCCGGGTTTAGCCGTACGTGTTTTAGGGGAGGTAACGGAGGCCAAGTTAGCTGTGCTGCGCAAGGCGGATGCGCTTTTGCAGGAGGAGGTTGCGCATTTGCAGCACAAGCCCTGGCAAGTATTCGCGGTGCTTTTGCCCGTGCACAGCGTCGGCGCCACGCGCGAAAAACGCACCTATGCCCCGACGTTGGCTTTGCGTGCTGTGGACAGCCAGGACGGCATGACAGCCAACCCCACGCACCTGCCCTGGGCGTTTTTAGAGAGGGTTTCTCAGCGTCTGCTGGCGGAGGTAGAAGGCATCAACCGTGTTGTATTGGATATTTCTCCAAAGCCTCCTGCTACCATAGAGTGGGAATAGGTTTTTTCACCCTCCGGGTGGGGGGGAAAAACGTTTCTTTTCCCCTTCCCGGGGGGGTTATTTGCCCTCCCGGGGGGGGTTATTGGTGCTGGGCCTGCGGCCCGGCTGTTTTTTAAAACGGTTTTTTTGCCCTCCGGGCGGGGTTATTGGTGCTGGGCCTGCGGCCCGGGCTGCTTTTTAAAAACAATTTTTTTACCCTCCCCGGGCGGGGTTATTGGTGCTGGGCCTGCGGCCCGGCCGTTTTCCGCTGCGCGGCGGCAGTAGGTTTCGCCTACCGGCGAGTCACTTTTTTGTGTGACAAAAAAGTAACCAAAAAAACACCCTCCGGGG
>WQYA01000078.1 GCA_009781495.1 Cystobacterineae bacterium | reverse complement strand
CTCTGGTTGAGGCTGACGAAGCTCTGGTTGAGGCTGACGAGCCTCTGGTTGAGGCTGACGAAGCTCTGGTTGAGGCTGACGAAGCTCTGGTTGAGGCTGACGAAGCTCTGGTTGAGGCTGACGAGCCTCTGGTTGAGGCTGACGAAGCTCTGGTTGAGGCTGACGAAGCTCTGGTTGAGGCTGACGAGCCTCTGGTTGAGGCTGACGAAGCTCTGGTTGAGGCTGACGGGCCTCTGGTTGAGGCTGACGGGCCTCTGGTTGAGGCTGACGGGCCTCTGGTTGAGGCTGACGAAGCTCTGGTTGAGGCTGACGGGCCTCTGGTTGAGGCTGACGGGCCGCATGTTGAGGCAAATCAGAAGGTTGTTGCCGTGTTGAAAGCAGCGAGCAGCATCGCAAAGTGGCGTGGAGGAGGGCCAAACGGCTGATGAAAAGCATGCGCTTGTTTAAAAACACCTAGGTTTCAGGTTGAGGTGCGTGCCGTCAGACGTTGCCATGGCTGGATGGACGGGGGCGAGGGGGTTTCTGCTGGCAGAAACCCCCTCGCCCCCAGCTCGAACACCTCCAAACCTCCTCCCCCCAGCTCGCACACCTCCAAACCTCCTCCCCCCAGCTCGACGATATTCGGACCTCCTCCCCCCAACATCCAAGCCAAAACCACCCTAGGCCCGCCCCTCTTTCCTTTCCGGTGACTTGGACAACGGCTTGCGAGATTTTTTGGAGGCCTTGGGTTGTTGGAGCTCTCTGGGCAAAGCCAGGCACTTCAATTTCACCTGGCCGCGCTGCACGTGGGCGGAGCAAACGCGCACGGTGCAGCGCATGCCCAATTCCAGTTTGCGCTCTCCAGGAAACTCCAAACAATAATTCCTCTCGTCAAAAGACACCCCATTCCCCAGGTGTCTCGTTCGAATAAGGCCCTCTATCCAAAGCCTCTCTATCTCTAAAAAACAACCCATCCTCGCAAAACCTACTACCGTCGCCTCAAAGCTTTTTCCGAGGAGTTTCTGCGCCAAATAGGCACTGCCGCAAGCGGCTGCGTCGCGCTCCAACTGCATGGCCGAGCGCTCCTTCTCCACACAATGCCTTGCCAACTTGGCCAGCGCCGCTGTTTCAACAGGCGCAAGGCTTTGGGCCCAATGGGCTTTTAAAATGCGGTGTACCCATAAGTCCGGGTAGCGGCGTATGGGGGAGGTAAAATGCAAATAGGCCCAAGAGGCCAAGCCATAGTGCCCTTCGTTCTTTTCAGAATAAACCGCCTGGCTCATGGAGCGCAGCAACATCATCCCCAAAAAACGCTCCTGAGGCGTGCCGCGCACGGCATTCAACATGCGGTTAAACTCATGCGGGCCGGGTTTGCCCATGGGCGCGCCCATGGACTTGGCCACACGCGAAAAAAGCTGAAGCTTCCTCTCGTCAGGCTGTCCATGGCAACGAAACAGCACAGGCAATGCCCGCCTCACAGCATAGCGCGCCACAGCCTCGTTGGCGCATACCATGAAGGACTCTATCAGTCGGTGGCTCTCTTGAGGGTGACGCAAGCGAATCTGCAGAGGCTCGCCTTGCAAACTACATTCGAGACGCCGCTCGGGCACCTGCATCTCCAAAGCCCCACGCTGTATACGCAAAGCATGCAAACGCGAGGCAAGTACTCGCGCATTCTGCAACATGGGCAAAAAGGCGTGGAGGTGGGGGGGAGGGTCCCCATTAAAAAAACGCTGTACCTCTTCATAAGTTAACCGGGCTGCACTTTTTATAACGGCGGGGTAAACCTCTGTTTCTAGAAAATGCCCCTCCTCGCTGAATACCATCTCCGCCACTAAAACAAGCCTCTCCTCCCCCGGTAACAGAGAGCATAGCCCATTCGAAAGACGCTCCGGCAACATGGGCAAAACACCGTTCGCCAAATAGACAGAGGTGGCCCTCTCCTGCGCACACTTGTCCAGCGCGCTGCCTTCAGGCACATAGTGGGCTACGTCCGAAACGGCTACCCAAAGACGAAAACCCCTCCTCCTGCACGCCACATAAACCGCATCGTCAAAATCCTTCGCGTCCTCCCCGTCAATGGTGACAAAGGGCAAAGTACGCAAGTCTCTGCGCAAAGGCTCCATACGCTCCTCAGGCAACAACTGCATGGGAATTTTGGAGGCCTGCGCCAAAGCTGCCTTGGAAAAACCCCGGCCAAACCCTGAAGCTTCTGTCATCTCAGCAACAAGGGACTTAAATGGAGGGGGGGGAGAATGTTGTTCTAACACAAAACAGGCTGCCTAACTGGGGAGTACCGTTACATGCAAACGAAAACTTCTGTCAAATTGCTGCGGACTCACAATCTTCGACAGAAAAAAATCCAACTCCACGACGCCCGGCATGCGCGGAATAAAGAAAAACTCCTTCTGTACCTCCCTAGCTTGCTCGCTCTTCGGCCGGGAAACCACTTCCCTCAACCCCAGACGCTTGGCCGCAGCTATGTCCACTGTCCAAATATGACGGAGGACTTCGTCCAAACATACCAACAAAGCCTGACGCCCTTCCAACACCACAGCTGAAGTCTCCTCCGGAGTCAGGGTATAAATATCCAAGTCCTTCCGAGACAAAGCCCGCAAAGTCGGCGCACGCAACTCATAGCTTTCTGCTAAAATACGCCCACTCCAGCCCGTCTCCTTCTCTATTACCCCCGTTAACTGCAATGTCTGCCCTATGTAGGGCCTTAACGCCTCAGCCCCTATCCCCTCTGTCCTAAACGTAACCTGCTGCCACGTCCCCTGCCCCCCCAATATGAGGTTGTAGTCCTCCCCTGAAAGCTCCAATATCCCACGTACGGAGGCAAAACCCCTCATGCCCGTCCCCATGCCCGGCGTCGCTATCTGCTGCAACTCCCCAGGAGACAAAAATTGCAGCTTGGGTTCCACTGCCGCGGGGACAAGCACAGGCTCCGCCTCCAGGGACTTTGCGGAATATTTGCGCACATCCACCGTGCCGCCATAGTTGTGCGTCTTGCGTATGAGGCCACTGACGGAAACCCGGTGCTGCGCATAGGCTGGAAACACTTCCTGGTCCGGCCCCTGCAATAAAAAATATAACTCCCGGCGATCTCTGCCCATCACCTCTAAATAGGGGAAACCCATATGCAACAATAACTTCCCCTTCATAGAGCCCTCCCCTGCTACGCCCCGGCCGGAGCCTACCGTCAACACCTGCTCCATCTCCCGCCGGTTGAGGGCCGTCATCAGAGAGGGCAATACGCTGAGTTTGGGCGAGGGCTTGTCGGGCAGCGGGCCAAAAAACATGGCCCAATTCACACTCTCTTGGGCTTCATGGAAGCCCAACTCCTCCAAAAAGGCCTCTGAGCCTATAACAGCGCCCATGTCCGCCCCCATAGGGGTTTTGGCTTGCAAAGGGGACTTGGGGAGGGGGGGGGTATTTTTCTTGAGGGGGGGGGCATCCGCCGTCGAAAGGGAGGGGCCCTGCTTGGAGCGTAGAGAAGGCTTTGCGGCAGCCGGCTTTGTCGCACCAGGCTTTGCAGCAGCGGTTTTGCCGGCCGCAGGTTGGGCCCCAGCGGCCTTTGCCGAAAGCGGCTTGGGCTTCAAAAGTTTCCGGCCTGGCTTGGGGGCCGGCTTCTTGGCTTTGGCTGCCGACAGCTTGGGGCTGGGTTTGGAGCCGGTTTTGGAAGCTTTGGGAGGGGGCGTCTGTTTTTTGGGAGCCGGCTTTGCCGCAGCAGGGCTGGGTTTTGCGGGCTTCTTGGGGGGGGAAACAGGCGCGTATTTCTTGCTCAAAACAGAGGCTTGGGGCTTCTTTTTCAAACTTTGGCCCGAAGGCGTTTTCTTTTTTCCACCCGTTTTGGAGGGGCTCTTGAGGGGGCTTGCCCTCCTGGGGGAAACCTTTGAAGAGGCGGACTTGGCTGCAGGCTTCTTCTTGCTGGCCACGCTTTCTCCTTCGTCAATGAAAGCCGGAGTGGACTATGAAAGCTCAAATTTTCCCCCTCGTAATGGGAGGAAGGCCTTATGTCAATTCTAAACATGCAACCGGCCTTTGGGTTTTTCGCTCCAACGCCCCGCGCCCTCCCTTTCACCCAAACGCTGCCCTCCCCTCGCGCAACAATGGAAACTTTGAATTTTCAACGAAAGCACTCCCGACGAAAGCGCGCAAAGGGAGGGAAGCGGAATAGGGATATGAATATGAAACCGTTTATGGCAGATAGTGCCGAGGACTACAGCGCCTATGAATTCAGCGGATACATTTTCCTCTTCTCTTCAACGCCTTGAAAAATATGCCCAGGCGGAGCTTCTGACGCGGTGGGGCAATTTTTCCATTCTGGTTTTCCGAGAAAAACTCACAGAAGTCGAGCACCTGGCTTTGGTTCGCGGCCATGTGTGCGGCGTTGAAAACGTGGCGACGCGCCTGCATTCCGAGTGCCTGACGAGCGAGGTTTTGGGCAGTCTGCGCTGCGACTGCAAGGCCCAACTGGACTGGGCCATGGAGCATATTGCCCAAAAAAACCTGGGCGTCCTCATTTATTTGCGCCAGGAGGGCCGCGGCATCGGCCTTGGCAACAAAATTAGGGCCTATGCCCTGCAGCAACAGTCCGGCTTGGACACGGTGGATGCAAATGTGCATTTGGGTTTTCCGGATGACATGCGCAGCTATGAAATGGCCGTAGAAATTTTGAGGTATTTGGGGGTGCTTTCCATCGCCCTCATTACGAATAACCCTAAAAAGCTGGCGGGGCTAAGGGAGGGGGGCATATGCATAGGGCAACGTATTTCCTCCCCTATTGAGTTAACCCCGGCCAATAAGGAATACCTTAAAACCAAGAGGGAAAAATCCGGCCACCTCATTCAAGTAGACGAGGAAATGGACACCCCCCTGGGCTTGCTGCCCAACAGCAAAGCCTCCTAGGCCGGTTCCACTTTGACATGATCTCTTCGTTGGACTCGTTTTTGCTCAGGTCACGCACTCAAGTGCGCTCCCATCGCAAAAGCCTCGTCCGCCTCGATCTCATGTCAAATTGAAACCGGCCTGTAGAAAATAAAACCGGGCTAACCCTCTGGTAATGCCACGGCCCCCCCCTCCTCTATGCCCCCATAGCCGAAAACTTCGCAGAAGGCCTCCACCAACAAAGGCTCAAACTGTGCCCGCGTAGGCGCCAACTCCAATTCCTCCAACACGGAAGTCACCCCCGCCTCGCGGATGCCGCAGGGGACAATGAGGCCAAAATGCGCCAACTGAGGCGCCAAATTCAACGCAAAACCGTGGCGCGTATGCCAACGGGACATGTGTACCCCTAGGGCGGCAAGCTTGCGCAAACCCCCGTGCCGACTTTCTACCCATACGCCGGGCCACCGGCCCTCCCTTTGCCCCTCTATACCCCAGGGCTTTAGCGCTAGAATTAACGCCTCCTCTAAGGCGTGTATGTATTTTTTAACGTCCTGCCAGGCCCCCTCCAGCTTGAGCAGGGGGTAGCCTACCAACTGCCCCGGGCCGTGGTAGGTAACATCCCCCCCCCTGTCCGTCTCCCAACACTCTATGCCCTGCGCCGCCAGGGCCTCCTTGGAAACCAGCACATGCGCCGCGTGCGCAGAGCGCCCCAACGTCACTACCGGGGTATGCTCCAATAACAGGAGGAAGTCCCCCAGCCCCCCCTCCCTCTGCGCGGACTGAAGGCGCTTCTGCAAGGCCAGTCCCTGCGCATAGGGGGTTGGCCCCATACTCCAAACATGCAGCGTCTTCATGGCGTCTCCTCCCCTCCCCCCCCTCCGGCCCCGGCCCCGGCCTTCCCTAAACAGGCCCTACACATCCACAGGCCATTGCCGCCTTTCCACCCCCCTGTGGCCTCCTGTTTACAAAATACACACGGGGCAGCGGGGGGGGGGCGAGGGGCCAGGGGTGGGGAGGGTTGCACACGCGCCTCCAGCCGCCGCAGGTGCCGAAGCAGCTTCTGGGCTTTGGCCTCCAGGCCTGCCTCCTGGCACAGCGAAGCCGCCCGGCTTAAGCAGGCCATGGCCTGTGCAAGGTTTCCTTCCAGCTCGGCCGTCTGCGCTTTGTGCAACAATTCACGGAAATTTTCCAAAAATACCTCTAAGGGAAGGGGAGTCTATTTAAGCTGCAAGGGGGGTAAAAGTATTTCTTTTAAAGTGTTATTTTTTTGGGCCTGCGGCCCGGCTGTTTTTTAAAACGGTTTTTTTGCCCTCCCGGGCGGGGTTATTATTGCTGGGCCTGCGGCCCGGCCGTTTCTAAAAACAATTCTTTCGCCCTCCGGGCGGGGTTATTGGTGCTGGGCCTGCGGCCCGGCTGTTTTTTAAAACGGTTTTTTTGCCCTCCCGGGCGGGGTTATTGGTGCTGGGCCTGCGGCCCGGGCATTTCCGCTCCGCGGCTGCCGTAGGTTTCGCCTACCGGCGAGTCACTTTTTTGTGTGACAAAAAAGTAACCAAAAAAACACCCTCTGGGGCCCCGCCGGGGGCTTAGGCAGCACTCGCGACCCCCTCGAACTCTTTACTTGAT
>WQYA01000077.1 GCA_009781495.1 Cystobacterineae bacterium | reverse complement strand
AATGAGGAAAGAAAGCGGCCCCGCTAGGGGCTAATAAAAACAGCCAATGGGAGATAAAAACAACGCTCGAAGAAAGGAAACCGCCGGGCCGCAGGCCCAGCACCAAAGCCGCCCCGCCAGGGGGCTAATAAAAACAGCCAATGGGAGATAAAAACAACGCTCGAAGAAAGGAAACCGCCGGGCCGCAGGCCCAAGAAAACAACGCCCGGAGGGTGAAAGAATTGTTTTTGTAAACAGCCGGGCCGCAGGCCCATACCCCTGCTTGTAGACAAACGGGTAGGGTGCTAGACACAAACCCATTATCGGCAGGTATAATCCCCCCTGCATCCCGAAGGGAAAACCGATGAAAACATGGAAACTGTGGAGTTTGGGTGCATTTTGGGCCATGGGTGTGGCTTGCGGCGGCGCTGACAGTTTTCCCCTGGAGTTGCAGGGGTGTAGGGTGGACGTCCCCAACAGCTGTGGCGTGGGCGAGCGGTGCATCGCCAGGGGGCCGGGCGCAACCGAGGGCCTCTGCCAACCCCTCACCCCCTCCAACACCTGCGGTATGGACGCATTCGTGTGCGGCACACAGTGCTGCAACAAAACAACCCAAGTCTGCAACGCGGGCTCCTGTGGGCCCCAAACCCCCGGCGGGTGTGTGGCCGGCCAAACGGTGTGCGGCGCGGAGTGCTGCGAAGCCGAGGCGGTTTGCCGCGCGGACAAGACTTGCCAAACACAGACAACGTCCGCTCCTGGGCCCACCATCCGCGGCATTCTTCCCACCGAAGCCAGGTTTGGAGAAATGCTCTTTATTGTGGGAGAAAACTTCAGCAAGGATTTGGAGGGAAACACGGTTTATTTGGGCGACTGTAAAGTCTCTCCTGGCAACATCAACTCTGCTTCAGAAGCCGTTATCGGCATTATTGTCCCCCCAAACGCAGACTGCACCGGTCGCGTGCGGGTCACCACAACCCGGAATGGAACCTCAAAAACCGCCACCTCTTCGGACACGTTTCAATATCTGCTGACGGCCACAGTCAGCACTTTTGCCGGCAGCACATATGGCTATAGCAACGCCGCGGGATTTTCTGCACAGTTTAGAAACCCCAACGGTATTGCCATAGCGGGGGGCAACCTCTATGTGACGGAAAACCACCGCATCCGTGGGGTGACGTCGGAGGGCGTTGTCACCACTTTTTCTGGCAGCACGAATGCCACTACCAGCGGCGGCTATGCCGAAGGTACAACTGGCGCACGGTTTCATTCCCCTGAGGGCATCACCATGGATACGTCAGGCAACCTCTATGTGGCGGACGCCGACAACCACCGCATACGCAGGGTAACGCCGGGCGGAGTTGTCACCACTTTTGCCGGTACCAGCACAGCAGATTTTCGCGACGGCCCGAGAACGGGAACGGGTGCCGCACGGTTTAATCAGCCTCGTGGCGTTGCCCTCGACGCGGACGGCAACCTCTATGTGGCAGACACCAGCAACCACCGCATCCGTAGGGTGAGTTCGACAGGAGAGGTGACGACCTTTGCCGGAAATGCCAACGGCGACTATGCCGACGGTACGGGAACTGACGCACAGTTTCGTTCCCCTGAGGGCATCGCCACGGATGCGGACGGCAACCTCTATGTGGCGGATACCGGCAACCACTGCATCCGCAAGGTGACGCCGGAGTCGGAGCGCGCCGTCAGCACCGTCAGCACCGTCGCCGGCCTTTGCGGCACACCTGGCAATGACACCGGCATTGGCACTGCCGCACGCTTTTCTTCCCCTCGCGGCATCGCCATAGACGAGGACGGCAACCTCTATGTGGCGGATACCGGCAACCACTGCATCCGCAAGGTGACGCCGGAGTCGGAGCGCGCCGTCAGCACCGTCGCCGGCCTTTGCGGCACACCCGGCAATGACACCGGCATTGGAACTGCCGCACGCTTTTCTTCCCCTCGCGGCATCGCCATAGACTCGGCGGGCACCACCCTCACCCTCTATGTGGCGGATACGGGAAACCACCGCATACGGAAAATAACGCTGGAATAAATCTCATAGAATAAGGGCTTCCCCACTTCCATAGGGTATTTTTCGAGAGGGGGGGCCAAGGGGGTTTAGCGGAGAGGCTTGACAGGGGCCCCCTAGGCTTCTAAAATAACCGCCCTATGTTGAGCGAAGCCCCCCCTCCTTGGAAATGCTCTATGGGCATGCGCCGCCCGGGCGCGCGCGTGCTTGTGGGCAGAGGCCTTTGCTGAATCCTCCCCCCTCAAAGACGCATACGCCCGGGCTAAAACAACCTTGCCCCCCCTGTGTCTTTGCCTTGCCCCCTTTGCCCCCCAACACTACCTTTGAGGAATCATGCATCCTAAAAAACCCCACCCCGAAACTTTGGCCCTCCACGCCGGCTATTCCGTGGAGCCCACCACCTTCGCCCGCGCTGTCCCTATTTATCAGTCTACGGCCTTCACTTTTAAAAATACCCAACACGCCGCGGAGGTGTTTGCCCTCAAAACCCCAGGCAATATTTATTCGCGTATTACCAACCCCACCAACGCCGTCTTCGAGGAGCGCCTCGCCGCTATGGAAGGCGGCCTCGCCTCCCTCGCCCTCGCCTCGGGGCAGTCGGCCACGCTCGTCACCATGCTGACGCTGGCCAAGGCCGGAGACGAAATCCTCTCCTCCACCAGCCTCTATGGCGGTACGCATAACCTGCTGACGCGTACCCTGCCGCGCCTGGGCATTCAATGCCGCCTCGTCGAAACCGCCCAGCCCGAGGCCGTCGAAAAAGCCATCTCCCCCAACACCCGCGCCCTCTTCGTCGAAATGCTCGGCAACCCCAAACTGGACGTCGCCCACCTGGAGGCGCTTTCTGAAATAACACATAAGGCGGGTATTCCCCTTATTGTGGACAATACCTGTGCTACCACCGCCCTCGTGCGCCCTATCCAATATGGCGCTAACCTGGTTATCCATAGCGCTACCAAATTCATCGGCGGCCATGGACAGGCCCTCGGCGGCGTCGTTGTGGACGCCGGCAACTTCCCCTGGGACAATGGCCGCTTCCCCGAGTTTGTGCAGCCCAACCCCAATTACCACGGGCTCAAACTGGTGGAGGCTTTCGGCCCGGCGGCCTTCATCGCCAAAGCGCGTGTGGAGGTGTTGAGGGACTTGGGCCCCGCCTTAAGCCCCTTCCACGCCCACGCCTTCATTAACGGCCTGGAAACCCTCTTTTTGCGCATGCAGCGCCACAGCGCCAACGCCCTTACCGTGGCCCGCTTCCTCAAAAGCGCCCCCCAAGTGGCTTGGGTACGCTACCCGGGGTTGGAGGACGACGCTTTCCACGCGCTGGCCAAGCACTATTTGAGGGGGGGCTTCGGCGCCCTCGTCTGCTTCGGGCTGAAGGGAGGGCGGGAGGCCGGCCAAAAACTCGTGGACAAACTCCAATTGTTTTCGCTGGTGGCCAACATTGGCGACACGCGCTCCCTGGTGGTACACCCGGCTTCCACCACCCACCAACAACTGGAGGAGGAGGAGCAGAAAATAACGGGGGTTACCCCGGAGTTGGTACGCCTCTCTGTGGGCTTGGAGCACCCGGAGGACATTCTGGAGGACTTGGCGCAGGCCCTGCACGGCCTCTAGGGAGGGGTAGCAAACCGGGGGTTTAGCTTGGGGCTTGGAGGGGAGCAAGCCAGGGGCAAGGGGGTTTCACCCCCCTCACCCCCGTCCAATGGGGCTTGGAGGCACTTGGCTACCCCCCCTCCATGAGACAAGGAGACGCCTGTACCCCCTTTATAATAAGCCGCGCTGGCCTCACCCCCGTCTATTTGAAACTCTGCCATTGAATTGTACTGCCCTTCTCCCATAACCTTGCACCCTCTTTAAACCTCACGGAGTCCACCCCCCCCCATGAGTTATTGGAATGTTTTTCGCATCGGCGGCCCCGCCCTTAAAAACCACTTGCCTACGGTTGTGCAACTCATCGCCAAGGCCCCCAAACCCCTGGCCGTCGTGGCCTCCCCGCTGGGCGAGGTGGACGACTTGCTGCTGCTTTGCGCCGCTACCGCGGAAACCGGCGACATGGCCAAAGCCCAAACGCATATGCAGGCCCTGCGCCTCCAACTGCAGGCCTTGGCCGCTCCCTGGGCCGACACCCTCGGACAACACCTGGACGCCTGCCTGCTTTCCTGCTTCGAGGAGTTGGAGCGTCTGCTGGGGGCCGTTTCCCTGCTGCACCGCTGCACCACGGAAATAAGGGAGGAGCTTTTGTGCCTCTCGGCGCGTCTTATGGCTGAGTTTTTGGCCTGTGTCCTCCGGGTGGAGGGGGTGGCTTCCATGGCCGTGGAGCCCCGCCATTTTTTTGTGGTGGATATCCAGGGTAAAAATAACCGTATACACCTTGAAGAAAGCCGTAGCCTCCTCCAAAGCCTCCTCCCCTCCTGGGAAGGCAAAATACCCGTTGTGGCCGGCGCCACCGGAAAAACCCCCGAGGGCCAAAGTGTACATTTCGGCAGAAACGGCGCGGACTATTCGGCTTCCGCCCTGGCCTATGCCCTGGAGGCTAAGGAGGTGGTGTTTTGGACGGACGTGCCGGGGGTAATGACGGCGGACCCCAGCCTGGTGCCGGAGGCCTACCCTGTGCCTCACCTTACCTATGAGGGCGCCTTAGAGTTGGCCCACTTCGGCTCCCGTATGCTGCATGCCCGTACCCTCATTCCCCTCATGGCTTGTAGGGCCGGGCTTACCATTAAAAGTACCCTTACCCCCGAGGAGAAGGGCAGCCGCATTGACGCATTTGGCAACATTAACCCTGCCCTCCCCACCTGTATTACCAGTTTGGAAAAGCTGGCCCTCGTGGGGGTGGAGTCCCGCCTCTCCGAGGAAAGCAGCCGCTTGGGCGCGCGCGCGCTGGCCGCCTTGGAGAAAGCCAACCTGCGCGTGTGGATGGCCAACGAGTCCGCGCTGGGGCAAAACTTCACCGTGGCTGTGCCTGAAAACCAGGTGGCCAAGGCTTGCGAAATATTGGACGACTGTTTTGAGGAGGAGCGCCTGGGCGGCAGCGTTGTGCGCTGGGAGCCGCGCGCGCCTGTTACCCTGCTGACGCTGGTGCTGGAAAACATGGGGACAACGCCCAACATTGCCGGACGCTTTTTCTCCACCCTGGGCAACCTCGGCATTGACGTGCGCGCCATTTCCCAAAGCGCCAGCGAGAGAAGCATTTCCTGCGCCATTGACGGCCCCGCCACCAGCACGGCGGTGCGCGCTGTGCATGCCGCTTTTAACCTTGCGCATACGGAAATTAACTTGCTGCTTTTGGGCAAGGGGGTGGTGGGCAAGTCCCTGCTTAACCAAATGGCCCAGCAGTCCAAAACCCTGCGCGAAAAACACCGCATTTCCCTGCGCCTTGTGGGCATTGCCGACTCCGGCCGCATTCTGTTGGAGCCCAAAGGCCTGGACAGCGCCACCGCCATTGAGCAGTTGGAAAACCTGCCCAAACAAACCCACCCCCCCTGCTTGCAAAATGCCCTCATTCAACTGGGGCACATGCCTTTGCCCGTGCTGGTGGACTGCACGGCCAGCGCAGGCATGGAGGCCCTCTATGAGAAGGCTTTTGCCCAGGGGGTGAATGTGGTGGCGGCCAACAAGCAGCCGCTGGCGCTGCCCTGGCCCAGGAGACAACAACTGCTGGAGACGGCCACGCACTTCCACCGCGCTTATCACTATGAAACCACCGTGGGCGCGAGTTTGCCGGTGATTGAAACCCTCAAAAACCTCGTACGTACGGGGGATGAGGTGCAGCGGGTAGAAGGGTGTTTTTCGGGGACGTTAGGGTTTTTATGCGACTGTCTTATGCGCGGCGAGTCGCTTTCCAAAGCGGTGCGTACCGCGCGGGACATGGGCTATAGCGAGCCCAACCCCAGGGACGACTTGTCCGGTTTGGACGTGGCGCGCAAAGCCGTCATCCTCGCACGCGAGTTGGGCATGCAGGTGGAGTTGAGCAATGCCAAGGTGGAGCCTCTGGTGCCTGCAGAATTTCTCTCGGAAAACAACCCCGAGGCTTTTTTGCGCTCCTTGGAAAAATTGGACGCCGCTTTCTCGGAGGACATGAAGGCGCTGGCGGAAAAGGGTTTGCGCTTGCGCTATCTCGCGCAAATTGAGCCTATGGAAAACCTCATCCGCGTGGGCCCCACGCCTGTCAGCGCCACGCACCCCGCCTGGGGGTTGGTGGAAGCCGAAGCCTTGGTTGCTTTTTATACCAAACGCTACCGCCAATACCCGCTGATTGTGCGGGGGGCAGGCGCCGGTGGTGACGTCACGGCCGCCGGTGTATTGGCGGATGTTTTGCGCATTGCTGAAAATGTGCGCGGCCGTAGAAGGTAATTTTTTTGCCCTCCCGGGGGGGGTATTTTTCGCCTAGCGGCGGGCTAATAAAAACAACGCTTCTGCCCTATGGGTGTTGTTTTCTTGGGCCTGCGGCCCGGCTGTTTTTAAAAACGGTTTTTTTGCCCTCCGGGCGGGGTTTCTCCTGGGCCTGCGGCCCGGCTGTTTTCCGCTGCGCGGCAGCAGTAGGTTTCGCCTCCCGGCGAGTCACTTTTTTGTGTGACAAAAAAGTAACCAAAAAAACACCCTCCGGGGCTCTGCGAGGCCCCCTATCGGGGTTGGGGCATTGCAGTTAGCCCCCCCTT
>WQYA01000076.1 GCA_009781495.1 Cystobacterineae bacterium | reverse complement strand
GTGTCCACCATGTCCATGCACATCTGTCCACTATGTCTCAAGGCTGGACAGGGCCCCGGAGGGTGTTTTTTTGGTTACTTTTTTGTCACACAAAAAAGTGACTCGCCGGTAGGCGAAACCTACGGCAGCCGCGGAGCGGAGACGGCCGGGCCGCAGGCCCAGCAACAGAAACCCCGCCCGGAAGGGCAGAAGAATTGTTTTTGAAAACGGCCGGGCCGCAGGCCTAGCAATACCCCCGCCCCGCCAGGGGCTAAGAGAAACATTCCCCCCTGTCTACTCCCCTCAACAGGTCCTTTTGGAAAAGCGTTTTTCTTGGAAGTACGACTGCCTGTGTGCTGAACTCCGGCTTGTGAAGGGCCGCTCAATGAAGGATATGTGCTTTGTCAACCAGCAGCAAAGGTTGCTGCTCCCCTACCTCATAGGCAATAATCTTCAAGCCTACGCCGCGGCTGCCCGTCTCCCCATAATTCAACGCCATCTGGTAGCGAACTTCGCAAAGGCACGTCATCTCCGTCCCATCCTCCCCAGAGAAAGTTACCTTCACCTTCTGCCCCAAAGCCAAGGCCTCCTGGACTTCTACATAGAGGCCTCGGGAGCTGATGTTGCGGCCTGTACCACGCAAAATACCGTCAGCACTTTGCAACAACACCACAAACATTTTGTCGAAACGGAGGCTTTGCCTGCGCTCGGACACGGAGCACCTGATCGTCATAACCTAAGCCTAACCTGTATGCACATGTAGTCAAATTCTTCGCCGCGGACTTTGCTATGAAACCACTGTTTTTGAATAAAATGCCTTTTGACACGCTTTGGAGGAAGGGAGCACGGCTTGCCTTTTGTCTGTGTTTCCTCGGCGCTTTTGCCAATGCCTCGGACAACAAGGAAGTCCTCTTCAATGGCTTGAAGGAGAGGGCAAGCAGAGTCGACGACTTGTCGGGTTTCCTGCGCAACTATATGGGTTATTGCGGCCAAAGCGCTGAAGCCTTCGAGTGTCGTCGTCAAGCCGCCGTTTTCAGGCAACAGGCCAACCAAAACAGTTATGTCTTCTTCGCTTTTGAGGAGGACTTGGCGCTGGAAATACGTTCTTTGTCCGAGGAGCAATTCAGCATAGGCTGGCTGCCTTTTTTCAGCGCCTCCGGTTATGGTTTGTCGGCAAATCCCCCCCAACAATGGAATGCGGAGGGCCTGCCCATCTATTCCTTTATGCAAATCCGTGGACAGCTTCCCCCCGGACTCCAAATGAGAGAGCTCATTCAATGGAATCGCTTCGGCCGCTTGGCAGCGGAGGTGGTGGTTGTGCCCAGAGGCATGTGGAAAGCCGCCGCCAAAGGCAAAACCCCCATTGAAAGCATGAAAGTCGCCTGGAAAGCCATCCGCATTTTTGACAGCCGCAGCGGCCAAACCTTGGGCATTTGGGTGAATTAGGCGCCAAACCGGTTTTGTGTTGAAAGGAGCCGTTGCGACACGCGGGTGGAAATGTAGAGGCCGGAGCGTTGGGGACGAGGCTCAAATCACCACTCCAGGTGTCCTTTGGACTTTTGCCATTCCTCAAAGAGTTTTTCCCGTTCTGGGAAATAGGGTCGCACAGTGAGGTAGATGACATATCCCTCTTCTTGAGAGACTTTTGCAGCATAGACGTCGAGGCACAGCTCCCAATTCTCTGCAAAACCAAAGCAGCGTTGAACCGAAGGCTGCTCGCCTTTTTGCATTGTGCTCCATTCGGTTTGCGGAATTTCTTTTTTGAATTTTTGCAAAAAAGCGGACCAAGGGGTTGTCGCATCCGGTTTTTCGAGCACAAGCGGAGAGGAAAATGAATAACCGGGCTTGGGCGGTGAAGGGCTGCCGGTTTGCAAGTCGAGCCAATAGGGGGAGATTTTCAAAGAAGCCGTGGGTGCGGCTGAAAATTCCACGACATTATAGCGCGCCGGCTCACGCTTCTTTTCATGGCGGTATGTTTTTGAGTTATAAACGTTCACTTCCTGCCTAAACAGGGGCAAAGAAACACGCCCTCCGGAAGACAAGCCAAACAAAGCTGCCACCGAAATGGCAGCATCGCCCTGCAGCACCACTGTTTTCTCAATTGCGTTTGGATAACGGGCCATAGGGATGAGCATCAGCAGGGGAAACAACACCATTCCGAGGCTTCTGTTTATGGCACGTTTGGGCATGGGCGTCCTAGCGGAAATGGGCTGTTAGAGACAGGCGCTTGTCGTTCCTCAGCACGAGGAGGTGGAGTGTCGTCTTCTTGTGTTTGCCCAACAATTCGGCCAAGTGTTGGGTGTTGGCAACCGCTTGCTTGTCGAGCTCCAACAGAATGTCCCCAATGTGGAAGGGGTTTTGTTGCTGCGGGGAGCTGAGTGACGTCACCAGCGCCCCGCCCTTCAACTTCAATTTCTGCAACATTTCAGGGGGGACATTGCTGAGCACCACCGCCAGCTGGGGAAACGGTATGCTGCCTTGTATGGAATGCAGTATTTTGTCGGCCGCGGGCCTCGCCGACAAAGTCGCCGACAACTCCAGCAACTGCCCTCGACGGCGAATGCTCAACCCCACGCGGCTTCCAGGGGGCAAAAACGCAATTCGACGCAGCAAACGGGCATAACTCTCAACAGGCTTGCCGTCCAGGCTGAGCATTTCATCCCCGGGCAAAAGCCCCGCCAAAGCCGCCGGGCTGTTTTGGTAGACGTCCATGGCCCATAGGCTTTGGTTGGAGTCCTTGAATACCGCCCCCAACCAACCCATTTCAAAATGCGTGTTGGCTTTGAGACGCGGTAAAATTTCCCGTACAAAGTTAATGGGCACCGCAAAACCTATGCCCTGGGCTGTGTCTACCCTGGCCGTTGTTAGCCCTACCACCTCCGCTTTCATGTTAAACAGGGGGCCCCCCGAGTTGCCGGGGTTAATGGGGGCGTTTATTTGAATGAAGTCGTCCAAAGGCCCTATGCCGAGCACACGCTCACGGGCGGATACCAGGCCGTGCGTGACGGAAGTCTCCAGGCCGAAGGGCTGCCCTATGGCCAATACCCAGTCGCCCACTTCTAATAAGTCCGAGTCCCCCCAATAGGCCTCTACCAAACCCCCTATACCCCCCCCCAGTTGCAATAAGGCTAAGTCTAAACCGCTGTCCTGCCCTAAAACTTTTGCGGAATATTCCTCCCCGTTGCTCAGGCGTACGCGAAGGTGCAAGGCCTTGTGGACGACGTGGGCGTTGGTCAACACTTCCCCTTGGCTGGACACCACCAGGCCGGAGCCCAGGGAGCGTGTGCCGTCCTTGTTTTCTGCGCGTATGCTGACCACCGTCATGCGAATGGCGCGTACCAGGGGGGCCAGGGAGGGAGGGGGCGAAAACTGGGGGAGGGGAGGGGGGGTTTCAGCCCCCAAAACCGGGCTTTGGGCCCATGCCAGCGGAAAATATAAAAACAGCACAAAGGCCATGGGCAGCCCATGTGTTTTAGGCTTGGGCAGGCGGCACATAGCGGGCAACACGTACGCGGGCGGGGCGGATGACTTGCGCCTTCAAAACATAGCCGGGGCGCACCACCTCCAAAATTTTCATGTTGTCCTCGGGGTTGTCCACCATTTGCAAGTCGATGGCTTCTGCCACATTCGGGTTGAAAACAGTGCCTTCCAGTTCCAGCGCAAGCACGTCGTTTTCTTTGAGTTTCTTCAAGAGGTTCTCATAAATCATCCGAACGCCCACACTCAGGGGCGACGCGTCCGCATTTTTCAGGCAAAGTTCCAACTCGTCGATGGCCTCAATCAGCAGCAAGGCGGTTTTGCCTTTCTCAAGCTCCAGCATACGCTCGCGCTCGCGCTGCAAACGCCGTTTAAAATCCTCCTTGTCGCGCTCCATCTCCTGGTAGGCGCGCGCCAGCGCATCCACACGTGCGCGTGCGGCTTCCAACGCGTCTTTGAGGCGCTCCATTTCCATGGGCTCCCCAGGGGTTTGGGGGGCTTCTTCAGAAGGAAGGGGGGGGGTCTTTTGGGCGGCGTCTTCGGTGGTATTTTCAACAGCATTTTCGTCGGCGTCTTCGCGTGTGCCTTGCTGGCCGACAAACTCGTCCTTGGAAAACGTTCTTAGGTTTCCTTCAGTGTCAAAACGACGCTGGTCATTCACTTTGCTGGGGGGGGCAGGGGGTTTCTTCGGGTGGTCCATTGTTTTGGAAGCTATCCACTTTCTCCGCCTTGTCAACCCTAACTCCCGACGGAAACCGGCAGGCGCCAAGGTATTGAGGAGGGTGTCTTTTGCAAACACTCCCGGGCCTGCCCTACCAAATAGAGGGAGCCGGCCACCACCACCAGCGCCTTTTCGCCGCCATGGGTGGAGGCTTGTTGGAGGGCTTCCTCTACCGAGTTACAAACCCGAGTGTTGGGGCAAAAACGCTGCGCCAGAGGAAGGCAAGCCTCGGTGGGCAGCGCCCGTACATTGTCCAGAGGGGCCAAGTGGATGCTTTTGCAAAGCGGAAACAGCAGCGCGGCCATGGGCTCCACCTCTTTGTCTTGGAATACGGAGAAGACGAGGTGTATTTCCTTGTTAGGCCAAAGTTGTTTCAGGGCGGCCACCAATATTTCTATGCCTGCGGGGTTATGTGCGCCGTCCAGCAAGAGGGGGGGGGGGCCTTCAAAATATTCCAGCCTTCCAGGCCAGCGCGTCTGCAACAAGCCTTGCCGCAGGGCAGCGTCGTCCAAGCGAAACGGCGACAACTCAAGGCAAGCCAAGGCCAGCGCGGCATTGGAAAGCTGGTGTGCGCCTTTGAGGGAAAGTTGCAGCTTGTCCAGCGTGCGGCCAAAGCCTTGCCAAGTGCTCTGCAGAGGGGCACCCCCCTCCTGCCTCCCCTCTGGTACTAGGCTAAAATCCCTGCCCTCCAGGTAGAGGGGGGCGCCTATACGTTGGGCATGGGCGGCCAATAGAGGCGAAGCCGCGTGGGCTTGGGCGCTGACAAGGGCGGGAATGCCGGGTTTAAATATATGGGCTTTCTCAAAGGCAATGTCGTCCAAACGCTTGCCCAGCCACTGCGTATGTTCCATGGAAAGGGAGGTGAGGGCGCTCACACAGGGGGAAAGCACATTGGTAGCATCCAACCTCCCCCCGAGGCCTACCTCAATGACGGCGGCGTCTACCTTTTGCTGGGCAAACAGCCAAAAGGCCAATACCGTCCCAAACTCGAAAAAACTCAAATCCACCTTCCCCTCAAAAACGGGCAAAAGCTTCACAACGGCTTGGGCCAGCAATTCGTCGGAAACGGGCTCCTGGTTCAGCCTGAAGCGCTCATTAAGGCGGGAGAGGTGTGGGGAGGTATAGAGGCCTACGCGCAGGCCCCCCGCAGAGAGGCAGGAGGACACCATGGCGCAGACGGAGCCTTTGCCGTTGCTGCCGCCCACATGAATGCAGGGGTAGTTTTTTTCGGGGTGGCCCAGCATGTCGAGGGCTTGTTGGACGCGCTCTAAGCCCAGTTTTATGCCCGTGGCGGGGAAATGGAGGAGTGTTTCAATGGCTTGTTGGGTGTCGGTATGCATTAGGCCAGCAATTCCAAAAGCTGAATGAGGCGTCGGCGCATTTCCTTTCGGGGGACAATGCTGTCCACCATTCCATGTTCCAACAAAAACTCGGAGCGTTGAAAGCCTTCAGGGAGTTTCTGGCGAATGGTTTGCTCAATGACGCGGGGCCCCGCAAAACCAATCAACGCTTTGGGCTCCGCCAAAACAATGTCTCCCAGCCAGGCAAAGGAGGCCGCAACCCCCCCGGTGGTGGGGTGCAGCATAACGGAAATATAGGGTTGTTTTACTTCGCGGAAACGCGCCAGCGCGGCGGAGGTTTTGGCCATCTGCATCAGCGACAAAATGCCTTCCTGCATGCGGGCGCCGCCTGAAGCAGAAAAAACAATGGCCGGGCATTTCAACTCATGGGCCCGTTCAAACACACGTGTAATTTTCTCGCCTACGACGGAGCCCATGGAGCCGCCCATAAATTGGAATAAAAAGCAGCCAATGGAAACCTGCCTGCCCCCCAGCTTGCCCAGCCCTGAAACGAAGGCCTCCTCCTCCCCCGTGGTTTTTTGAGCGGTTTTGAGGCGCTCCTTATAGCGCTTGGAGTCCGAGAAGGAGAGCGGATCTTCCGGCATCAGCCCCCTGTCCATTTCCTGGAAGGCCCCCTCGTCCAACAAAGCCGCCAGGCGCTCTCTCGCCGGCCACAGCATGTGGTGGTGGCAGTGCGGACACACATTCCACTGTTTCTCCAACTCTGCACGGTAGAGAATTTCACTACAAGCTTCACATTTTGCCCACAAACCCTCCATGCGACGCGAAGGCTGTGCCGTCGCAATGCCGGGTTTTTTTGAGAACCAAGACATAGGAGACGCCTGTTAGTGCCAAATGGGAAAAGAGACAAGCAGAGTCCCATTTTTGCCTTGGCAGGCGGTTGTTGAAAAGCGTTTCTTTTGCCCCTTCCAGGGGGGGGTTAAAAGTACTTTTTTTAGGGGGGTAGTTTTAGTGAAAAATATTTCTTTTTACCCCTCCGGGGAGGGGGGTATTGCTGGGCCTTCGGCCCGGCCGTTTCCGCTGCGCGGAAGCAGTAGGTTTCGCCTACCGGCGAGTCACTTTTTTGTGTGACAAAAAAGTAACCAAAAAAACACCCTCTGGGGCCCCGCCGGGGGCTTAGGCAGCACTCGCGACCCCCTCGAACTCTTTACTTGAT
>WQYA01000075.1 GCA_009781495.1 Cystobacterineae bacterium | reverse complement strand
CGCAGAGTGGTTTTTCTTGGGTTACTTGCGCCCCCCTTGGGGGGTCGGGGGGGGAGGAACACAGCTGCCCTGCGGCGCATCGCGCCGCACATGCAAAAGAAAGTGACTCGCCGGTAGGCGAAACCTACTGCCGCCGCGCAGCGGAAACAGCCGGGCCGCAGGCCCAAGAAAAACAACCCCTGCAGGGTAAAAGAATTGTTTTTGGAAACCGCCGGGCCGCAGGCCCAGCACCAAAGCGGCCCCGCCAAGGGGCTAAGAGAAACAGCCAATGGGAGAAAAAACAACGCTCGAAGAAGGAAAACCGTCGGGCCGCAGGCCCAGCACCAAAGCCGCCCCGCTAGGGGCTAATAAAAACAGCCAATGGGAGATAAAAACAATGCTTGAAGAAAGGAAACCGCCGGGCCGCAGGCCCAGCACCAAAGCCGCCCCGCTAGGGGCTAATAAAAACAGCCAATGGGAGATAAAAACAACGCTTGAAGAAAGGAAACCGCCGGGCCGCAGGCCCAGCACCAAAGCGGCCTGCAAGGCAAAAAATATATTTTTCACTAAAACGACACCCCAAAAGAAAGGGGTTTTCCCCCCCCCTGGAAGGGGAAAAGAAATGTTTCTAAAATCAGCCAGCCCCTAAGCCCTAAAATACCCCCCAAAAAAGTACAATCCATCCCTGGGGTGAAAACTGTATGGGAGAACCCCTTTCCATTTTGACTGTCTCCTTCGCTTTTGTGCTAGAGAAAACAAGCTATATGGACAGCATTCGCTCAACAATACGCTCCTTCATTTCCGACACCTTCTTCGTTGATGACTTTGAAGACGGCGCCTCCTTCCTCAAAAGCGGTACCATTGACTCTACGGGTATGATGGAGTTGGTCAACTTCGTCGAACAAAGCTTTGGCTTCAAAGTGGAAGACAACGAGCTTGTGCCCGAAAACCTCGACTCTCTGGATAACCTCGTTCAATTTATTTCCCGTAAAAAGAGTTAGCCCCATGGCAAGCATTGCCGGCTTCTGCCCCTCTCCTCCCCTCTCCCCCCCCCTTGAAAAAGCCTCTGCAGAACCGAGGCTGGCCAACATGCTTGCGGCTATGAGTCACCGCGGCTCCACCCCTATGGCCGCCCTCCTCCCCCCGGCGGACTTGGCTTCCGGGCTGCCCACCGTGGCTTTGGCCGCAGGTTATATGGGGCAAATACCCGCGCTCTATGTCGACAAAGCTTCTCATATGGGGGTGGCATTTTCGGGCCACCTTCACAACATGGAAGCGCTTTTGGCCCACTATGGTTGCCCGCCTCAAACCAGCACCGCTCAACTGGTGCAACGCGCCTTCGCCCAAGAGGGGCTTGCGTGCACGCAGCGCTTTTTGGGGTCTTTCGCTTTCGCTGTTTGTGACGAGAAACAACGCCTGTGGTTGGTTAGAGACGGCGTGGGCGCGTGCCCTCTTTTCTATGCCCATGGCCCGGAGGGGTTTGCTTTTGCCTCTGAAATAAAGGCCCTCTTCGCGGGCAAACACCTCCAGCCTAAACTGAACCTGCATGCCATTAACCAAAGCCTGCGCTTCTGGGGGCCTGTTTTGGGGTTCAGCCATTTTGAGGGCGCTTTTGCGCTGCTGCCGGGCATGGCCCTTTGCCTGGACAAGGGCAAGCTGCACATGCACCGCTGTTGGGACGTCAACCTCTCTCAAGAAAACATATGCACACAGTTGAGCGAGGAGCAGGCCCTCCAAACCTTGGATGCGCTTTTTCGCGACACGGTTTCCAAATACCTCAAAACCGCACCTCAACTCGGCGCTTTTTTGTCCGGCGGCTTGGACTCCAGCCTCGTTTGCGCCGTCGCTCACCGCCAGGCGGGCAAGCTGCCCACCTTCTCCGTCGCCTTTGAGCAGGCGCGCTTTGACGAAAGCGAATACCAGCAGCGCGTGGCCAAAGCCATCGGCACTGAGCACCGGACTTTGCTGGTTACCGACGAGGAGATTGGCGCTCTGCTGCCTCAAGCCGTCGTCCATGCGGAGCATATGTTTTTGCGCTCGGCGCCGGCCCCCTTCCTCGCCCTTTCCCGTTGGGTGGCCCAACACGGCATTCAATCCGTTTTGTCGGGTGAGGGGGCGGATGAGTTTTTTTGGGGCTATGACATTTATAAGGAAACGGTGCTGCGCGAATTCTGGGCCCGCTTCCCCTCCTCCTCTATCCGGCCTAAACTTTTTGCACGACTCTATCCCTATTTGTCCCTCTCGGAGCTTCCTGTGGAAATGCTCCAAAGCTTCTATGGCATCGGCCTCGACAAACCCAAGGCCTGGGACTTCTCCCACCAAATAAGGTGGAACAACAGTGGGCGTATTGCGAGGTTTTTGTCCCCCGCCTTCACCCAGGCCACCGCCCATGTTTCACCGGAGGATACCCTTCGCCAAAGCCTGCCCCCCTCCTTTGAAACCCTCCCCACCATGGGCAAAGCCCAATATTTGGAAATGCGCAGCATGCTCCAAAATTATTTGCTGCCCATTCAAGGCGAAAGCATGCTGGCGGCCGGCGCACTCCAGGGCTGCTTCCCCTTTATGGACAGGCGCGTGGTGGAATTTGCGGCAAGCTTGCCGCGCAGGCTCAAACTGCTGGGGCTTACGGAGAAATATTTGCTGCGCCGCTATGGACAGCGGTGGGTGCCGCCGGAGGTTTATCAACGGCCCAAATTTCCCTACCGCGCTCCCATTGTGGAAGCTTTGTTGGGCAAGGCGCCGCCGCCTTGGGTGCAAACCCTGCTCTCCAAAGAGGCCATGGAAACCGTCGGCGTCTTCGACGCTGACAAGTGCAGCAAGTTTATGGCCAAGCTGCGTACGCTTCAAAAACCGCCCAGTGAGGCGGATGCCATGGCGCTCAATGCCTTGGCGACGACTCAACTTTTGGCTTGGCATTTTGTGCTTTCACCTCCCCCTCCACCTCCACCCCCACCCCTCTTGTGGCTTTAGGCCCAAGGACTGCGCATGGAACTTTTGTCCCCCCCCGCCTGGGTTTTGGAGCACGCGGCCAAGACGCCCGACAGCCGCTGCGTGGGTGTGCCCGAGTCCTGGCTGAGTTATGCCGAAGTGGCTACGCGCGTTCAGGCGCTGGCCTCCAGCTTGGCGGAGCAAGGCGTGGGGCCCGGCGACTTTGTGCTGGTGGCTTTGCCGAATATGTTGGCCACGCCCATTGCCAGCATGGCCATTCAATTCCTCGGCGCTTGTTGCGTGGAGTTGAATCGCGAGTGGGGACCCGAGGTGTTGGGGATGGTGGCCCGGCAAACCCAAGCCAGGCACGCCATCCTTATGGGCAAAGACGCACGCAAGTGGGGGCAGCTGGCGCATGCCTGGCAAAGCCTGTGGGTGGCGCACCCTTCGGCCCCCAATGAAAACATGCGCAAGGCGCTTCAGTGTGCTTCGCCCATTTGGCTGCGGGAGGATGGGTTGTTGGAATACCCCCCTCCTAGCCCCCATGTCCAACTGGTTTTGCCCCCCCCCAATAGCCCTGCCCTGCTGGTGTATACTTCGGGGAGCACGGGGGCGCCTCGGGGGGTGATTCAAACCTATAAAAACATCCACGCCAATACCGAGTCCATTTGCCAATATTTGGAGCTTTCGGCCAGGGACTGCGTCCTCTGCATCCTCCCCCTCTATTATTGCTATGGCAAAAGCTTGCTCCAAACCCATATGCGGGTGGGCGGCTCCATTTTCTTGGACTACCGCTTTGTCTATCCGCGTGTCGTCATGGAGGCCCTGGGGGCGGAAGGCTGTACGGGGTTTGCGGGGGTGCCCCTTACCTATGAGCTTTTGCAGCGCCAGGTGGGGGACTTGCAAACCCTCCTTAAACCTAGCCTACGCTATGTTACCCAGGCCGGTGGGGCTATGCACGCCTCTACCATTGCGTGGGTACGCCAAACCTTCTCCCCTGCCAAACTTTTTGTCATGTATGGACAAACCGAGGCTACCGCCCGCCTCTCCTTCCTCCCCCCGGCCTTTGCTCAAACCAAAGCCGGCTCCATTGGCCGCGGCATTCCGGGCGTAGAGTTGCAGGTTGTCGCCGCCGACGGCCAACGCTGCGCGCCCGGTGTTGAGGGGGAGCTTGTGGCACGCGGCGACAACATCAGCCCCGGCTATTTCAAGGACGAAGAGGGCACCTTGGAAATGCTCAAAGACGGTTGGCTGCATACCGGCGACTTGGGTTATGCCGACGAGGAGGGGTTTGTTTTTATCAGCGGCAGGGCCAAGGAATTTCTAAAGCTGGGGGGCCACCGCGTCAGCCCCTTTGAAATTGAGGGCGTTCTGCTTCGCCACCCCAACGTCGCCGAGGCGGCCGTCGTGGGCCTTGAGGACAAACTGGAGGGGGAGCGCGCCGTCGCCTGTGTAGTGTTGAAAACACCCGGCCAAACTTCTTCTGAAGAATTGCGCCGTTTCTGCTATGAATGTTTGCAAGCATTCAAAATACCCAAGTACATATGGGAGCGTGACGCCTTGCCCAAAACCGGCGCGGGGAAATTGGCCCGACAACAATTGAAACAAGAATTGGAGAGGGAATCATGAAGTTCAGCAAAGACGTTCTGGAGTTGGACTTGGAGGCGAAAGCGGAGGCCTTGTGTCAAAACCTCAAGGAGGCGGTTGGCCAAAAACTGAGGCGGCGCGGTTTGGTGGTGGCCGTTTCAGGAGGCATTGACTCTGCCTGCTGTGTCGCCCTGGCCGTGCGCGCCTTGGGCCCCAAGCGTGTTTTCGGTTTGCTGTTGCCCGAAAAAGACTCCAGCTCTCAAAGCCTCACCTATGGCCGCAAGCTGTGCGAGAAACTCGGCATTGCCTATACCACGGTGGACATTGCCCCCATTCTCGAAGCCGCCGGCTGCTATGAGCAGCGCGACGCAGCCGTACGCTCCGTCTTCCCTGAGTTTCAACCTGACATGCCGTGGAAAATTGCCATGCATGGCGATCGCCTCGGCTCAGAGCAGCTGAATGTTTTTTATGTGGTGGTGGAAGACAAGCAGGGGCTAACCCATAAAATACGCCTCTCCCCCCAGGCCTATCTCCAAATTGTCGCCGCTACCAACTTCAAACAACGCACCCGAAAAATGTTGGAATACTACCACGCGGATCGCCTGATTTATGCCGTCGTCGGCACCCCCAACCGCCTGGAGTATGATCAGGGCTTCTTCGTAAAACTCGGCGACGGCGCGGCCGACATTAAGCCTATTGCCAGCCTCTATAAAACCCAAACCTATGCGATGGCCAGGCACCTGGGGGTTATTGATGAAATTCTCAACAGGGAGCCCACCACCGATACCTACAGCATGGACCAGTCACAGGAGGACTTCTATTTCTCCGTGCACTATTCCAAGTTGGACCTCATCCTCTGGGCCAAAAACCACAACGTCCCCGCCCAGGAAGCCGCCGAGGTGCTGGGCTACAGCGAGGCGCAGATTCAGCGCGCCTATGACGACATAGAGCAAAAGCGCCGGACGACGGCCTATTTGCATGCCCCCCCCCTGCTTTTGGAGCCCATAGACGAGTTGACCCCCTTCGCTATCCCATTGAAATAACACCAAAAGTTTTGGAAGGGTGGGACGAAGTCGGCGGGACAAATGAGACGTATTTGGACGCTCAAAGCAATTGAAGCTGCAGTTTAAGTTGCAGTTTAGGTTTGACGATGACAGAATCTCCCTACCTTTATGCAGGAGGTTTTGCGTTGAATTTTACAGGTCTCGAAGTGGCAATTTATGTTTGCGCCGCCTTTGTTATATTGGCAGTGCTGGCTTTCCCTATTGTTTCCATTGCACGCTCTTCCAAGCCACCCGAGAAGGAGTGAGCTTTTTCCCATTTTCTGAGCCGCACAAATCCTAACTGCGGGAGGGGGTTATTTTCTGGGTTAGGGGGGTGCTGTCAAAGGTTTCGTCTTCCAAAAAGAGGAGCCGGCTGTTGGGCCGGCTCTTCTTGTTTTCAGAAGCCAATCAACGAGTTGTCTGCTTAGAGTTGCAGCGAAGCCAAGAATGCAATCAGCGCGCCTCCCATGCGGTTTGCGCCTTCCGTATTGAGGTGTCCGCCATCCGAAGTCCACTCATCGGCCAGAGCAATGGTTTTGCCGTCCCGCGACAAGACCGTTGTGCCATTGGGGCGAACGGACTCAATGGTTGCCAAGTCAAAAACTTTCCCTTTATAGGTATCGCGCAGCCATGCATTAAATTGCTCCCTATTGCTGTTGTCATAAGAGGCATTAAAGTTATAGAGCGGCGCCGTAACGTGTATGAAGAGCACATGGGGGAACCGTTGTTGTAGCCTCGTCATAGCGGATTGATAAGTGGTGATAAGGGTATTCACATTGGTGGGGAAGTCCGCATAGCAGAACTTCATGAAAGCGATGTCCACACGGTCACCGACAATTCCCATGGCGTTTTCGAAAACAGTGATCTTAGCAAGGGGATTGCCGTTGTTTTCTGTCATATATTCCACAAAGGCTGGACTGCTGCTCAGCTGCCCAATAATGGAATTCAAATTGCTGCTGTTGGCCGTCCGCACGCTGATGGTTGAGGCCACACGTCTCATGCCGTCAATGGTGTTTTGACCCACAGAGTTGTGTCCGAAGAAGACTTTGCGAAGCCTCAGCACATTTACATCGGCTTGAGTGAATTCCACCTTTGTCCAAGGTTGCCCTGGGTTGACTGGGTTTTGCACACAAGTGCCTGCAGCGCCGTTTTGATTGCTGGAAGTGCCCACGCAAGCATAGCCGGCGGCGCAGCTGTTGTCACCAACACGGCACGCAGCCACGTCCTGGCAGGTGCCAGCAGCGCCGTTTTGGTTGCCGGCAATGCCCACGCAAGCATAGCCGTTGCCGCCGCAGGCAGCGTCATTGCCGACACGGCACGCAGCCACGTCCTGGCAAGTGCCAGCAGCGCCATTTTGGTTGCCGGCAATG
>WQYA01000074.1 GCA_009781495.1 Cystobacterineae bacterium | reverse complement strand
CCCCGGCAGGGCCCCAGAGGGTGTTTTTTTGGTTACTTTTTTGTCACACAAAAAAGTGACTCGCCGGTAGGCGAAACCTGCAGCGGCCGCGCAGCGGAAGAAGCCCGGGCCGCAGGCCCAGCACCAATAACCCCGCCCGGGAGGGCAGAAGAATTGTTTTTAAAAACAGCCGGGCCGCAGGCCCAGCAATACCCCCCCCTGAAAAGAATGTTTCTACCCCCCTACAGCCCTGAGCCCTAAACAACTACCACCCCCCCGGCTACGCCGGTACCCCTCCCCGGAGGGGAATTTTTCTCACCTGCCCGGAGGGGCGAAAAAAATGTTTCTACCCCCCTACAGCCCTGAGCTTTCAACAACTCCCCCCCCCTTCGGGTACCCCTCCCCGGAGGGGAATTTTTCTCACCTGCCCGGATGGGCGAAAAAAATGTTTCTACCCCCCCACAGCCCTGAGCCCTGAACAACTACCCCCCCCTTCGGGTACCCCTCCCCGGAGGGGAATTTTTTATATAAGCCCGCCGCAAGGCGAAAAATAACCCCCCCCTGCCCGGGGGGCAGAAAAAGGGGAAGGTTTCAGCAAAATACCTCTATTCGTTTTTCAGAAATTACCTGCGGAGACGAGGTTTTCTTAAAAAATTTGAGCTCATAATTCCGATGGCTTACCAAAATAATCCAGGGGAGCATGTTTTTTTGTAGAAAATTACAATTACATGGATAAATATAACGCCCACTATGAGTGTCGGTCGATCTTCGTTGCTAGTGGGCATTGCTGGCCTGGCCGTTGGGTTGGCGGTCGGAATCGGCAGTTATACTTTTGTCTATGCAGAAGGAGGCTCATACCTGAAGGATGATTCGAAGGCTTGCAACAACTGTCATGTGATGAATGCGTTTTTTGCAAACTGGAGCAAGTCTTCTCACCACCATGTCGCGACGTGCAATGACTGTCACACCCCGTCGCATAGCCAAGCTGCCAAATATTTTGTCAAAGCGCGCAACGGCTACAACCATGCGCTTGCCTTTACGACTGGGAATTTCCCAGACAACATTCAAATTACCCCTGCAAACCGTGAAGTTGTCGAAGGGCAATGTCGTGTTTGTCACAGCGACGTTGTTGCGATGATAGAAGAGCATGCGGCGGGGCCAGAAGAGATTTCCTGTGTCAAGTGCCATCGTTCCGTGGGCCACTTGCATTGAGATTGAAGTGGAGGGATTTGTGAAGCTTCCAAAAAAAGACTGTTTTCAAGGAGAGTTAACTCATGGCTGAACAATCGAGCCGAGCAGGTTTGTTTGCTGTTGTCGCTTTGGTTGCCGTATTGGCTGGAGGCCTGGGAGCCTTCTTAGTCGCTGATATTTCAGGGAAAAAGTCAGAAAAAACCGCTGCTGTCTATAACCGGGTTGTTGAACTGACGGACAAGACAGAAGATCCCGCCGAATGGGGAAAGAATTATCCCAAGCAATATGCCGACTATATGAAGACGTCTGTGATGGAGCGCACCAAATATGGCGGCAGTGAAGCGGTGAACATTCGCGAAGATGAGAAGTGGCCGCCTGGAGAGCTTGAGAAAAAATGGCCGGGCCACAGTGACGACCGCACCAAGGTTTCTTTTTCACGTATTGAGGAAGATCCTCGGTTGAAGAAAATGTGGAATGGCTATGCCTTCGCTGTCGACTTCAGAGAGGAGCGCGGCCACCATTATATGTTGGATGACCAGACGATGACGCTGCGCCAGAAAGTCGTCGCCCAGTCAGGCAACTGCATGAATTGCCATGCCTCTGCCTATGTGGCCTTTGTGGAGCTGGGCAAAGGGGACTTCATGGAGGGCTTCAAGGAATTCAACCAGCTTCCCTATTTCAAAGCACGCGAGCTCGTGAAACACCCCATTACGTGCATTGACTGCCATAACCCCAAGGACATGAGCCTGCGCATTACGCGCCCGGCGCTCATTAAGGGTTTGAAAGCGTGGAAAGCGTCGCAAGGCATTCCAAACTATGATGTCAACAAGGATGCCACCAACAGTGAAATGCGCACCTTTGTCTGTGCTCAATGCCATGTGGAATATTATTTCGGCAAAGACAAAGAGCTCACTTTCCCGTGGCACAAGGGCCTCAAAGCAGACCAGATGCTGGATTATTATGACGAAATTGCTTTCCGCGATTGGTTCCACAAAGACACCAAAGCGCCCCTGTTGAAAGCCCAGCACCCTGAGTTTGAAACGTGGAGCCAAGGCATACACGCACGTTCGGGTGTCTCTTGCGCCGATTGTCATATGCCCTATAAGCGCGAGGGCGCCATGAAAATCAGCGACCACTGGGTGCGCAGCCCCAACCTCAACATCAACCGCGCCTGTCAAAGCTGCCACAAATGGTCAGAGAAAGAGTTGATTGGCAGGATTGAGGAAATTCAAGATCGCACCTTCTCGCTTCGCCATGGAGCCATGGAGGCGCTGATGGTGCTGATTGACGACATTACGGCGGCCATGAAGGCTGGGAAGACGGATGCAGAGCTTTATAACGCTCGTTATATGCAGCGCCGCGCCCAATTCTTCTTGGACTTCGTTGAGGCCGAAAACGCCACGGGCTTCCATGCTCCAGGGGAGGCTGCCCGCTTGCTGGCTCTGTCCGTCGACGCTTCGCGCCAAGGCCAGCTTGCCTTGAAAGACCCCAGCTTCCAGGGACAAATTTTCTCTCCTGAGCCAAGCGCAGACCCCAGGCTTGCAGGCAAGCTGTTTAAGGCGAAGACGATTCCGCAAGGAATTCAATACCCACCTCCTCCGCCCCCGCCGCCTCCGGCCCCCTAAAGGGTGTTAAAAGCTTCCCTTAAAAAACAAAAGGCGCCTGCTTCAACAAGCAGGCGTTTTTGTTGGGGGCCAGCCGAGCCCCCTTTTGTTTTTGGCCAAACCTGCTAAGCGCAAGCTGTGGAGAAATTGTCGCCTTTTGCAAAAGCCATGCGGGAGATGGCGCCCTGGTTGGACGCGGTAGGGAGGGTGACAGGGGGCCTAGGCCTAGGGGCCCTTTTAGGTTGGGTTTTAACGGGGTGCTTAGGCCTAGGCAGCTGGGCCTGGGGTTTAGGTTTAGGCCTAGGGGCCTTGGGGGGGCTTGTGGGTTTTGTCATTGCCGCAACAAAACTCTCAAAACCCAGAAACAACGAAAACAAGGAAAGCCCTCCATGAAATTGCTTTTGAAGTGTTTTCTGCTGGAGGTAGGCCTGAGTATGCTGCTGGTATTGGCCTGGGTATTATTGAGGGGGTGGTGGGGAGGGTGGGGCCTGGAGTGGGGGGCGCTTTGGCTGGGTTTAGGTTTGGCCTGTGGGGTAGGGTTGGTGGCCCTGGGGCTCAAAGCTTGGGTGATGCATTCGAAGACGGTCAAACCCATTCAGCGTGGAATGCTGGTGGTGGTGCTTTCCTTGTTGCTTCGTGCTTTCGCCTTGGCGGGAGGTTTGGTATGGGCAGTCAAAGTCCTGCAAGCGCCCGGTGCTTTCTTGCTTGGCTTTTTATGTGTCTACGCTATGCAGTTGGTGGTAGAAATCGGCTATTTGGTCTTTGAGCAAAAACAACAGTCTTTGTCGCAAAGAGAGAACGGATGAAGCGCGCAGCTTTCGCAACAGCTTTGCTATTTTCTTCGCTTGTATTGGCCTCTGGAGGCGCTCATGGCGACTCCCCTCCCGACGTCATCATGCACCACGTTGCGGATGCCGAGGAATATGAGTTTGAGATTCCCTGGCCCGGCGTTGAGCACAACCCGACTTTGCACCTGGCTAAGATTTTCGATTTTTTGCTGTTTGAGAGTGAAGCAGGCGCTTGCGAAACGCCTGTGCCGGCCAAATCTGCACTCAGCGCCATTCCGGGCGTCGCCAAGTGGATGAATGGTTGCTATGACATGCGGCCGACCAAAAGCCTGTTGATGATGTGGATTTCTGCCGTGCTGTTGTTGCTGTTTGCGGCATGGCCCCGGCGCTACAAAGACGCTTCAAAATTGCAGCCGACGGGCATGCGGACGAACATGCTGGAGGCCATAGTCCTCTTCATTCGCGATGAGATTGCGGACAAGAACATTGGTGGAAAAGAGACGAAGCGCTACACGCCGTTTTTGTGTACGGCCTTCATGTTTATTCTGATGATGAATTGGCTGGGCCTCATTCCCAACTTTGGCTCCGCGACGGGCAATTTGGCCGTCACCTGTGGCCTTGCCATCACCACCTTTGTTTTGACGCAAGTGGCCGCTTTCCGCTCCGCCGGCCCGGTGGGTTTTGCCAAGCACCTGACGGGGGGCGTGCCCTGGTTTTTGACGCCCATAATGATTCCGATTGAAATCATCGGCCTCTTCACAAAGCCCTTCGCTTTGATGGTACGTCTTTTTGCCAACATGTTGGCGGGCCACATGGTGTTGTTTTTCATCATCAGCCTCACCTTTCTGGTGACAGCCTGGGCCGTAGTAGCCGCCGTCCCCATGGCAGCGGCCATTTATTTTCTGGAAATTTTCGTAGGCCTCATTCAAGCCTATGTCTTCACCATGCTGTCCGCCGTCTTCATTGGCCAAGGCGTCGCCATGGGACACCATGCCGCCGAGCACCACTGACACATAGCGGGGCCAAGGCAACACAGCATTTTGGGTTAGCAAGGTACTAAGGGTGGCAGGGGAGAGGGGGAGGGCAGTAGCGGCAAGAATTGAGAAGTGACCCGCTTGCAAAAGCAGCGGAGGTAGTCGAAGGGAAATGACGACTCGCCCTTCAAAGGAGTCCCAACGAGAGGAACGCACATGGAAGCAACAGCAGCAGCTTTGGCATATTTATCCGCAGGAATTGGCGCAGGACTCACCATTATTGGCGCTGCATTGGGCATTGGCCGTTTGGCGGCGGCAGGTTTGGAGGGCACGGCACGTCAACCCTCCGCAACGGGTGACATCCGCACGACGATGATTATTGCAGCGGCGTTGATTGAAGGTGTTGCATTGTTTGCATTGGTGATTTGCATTTTGTTGGCTGTGAAATAACGAAACGCGAGGGGCGGCCCTTGGGGGCCGCCTTGAAGCGGTTGGTTTTATTTTTTAGGTTTGAGAGCTTCCTATGCCCGCACTGGTATTTGCAGCAGGATTTATGGATGTACGTCCTGGTTTAATTATTTGGACGTTGGTGACTTTCATTATTGTGGCCATCCTTTTGCGTCGTCTGGCGTGGGGCCCCTTGCTTCGGGCGGTGGAAGGGCGGGAGCAGAAGATTACGGATGCCATTGAGTCCGCCAAGCGTGAGCGTGCCGAAGCCGAGAAGCTTTTGGCAGAGCAAAAGGCCGCCATGACGCAGGTACGCCAGGAGGCCGCAGAGCAATTGCAGAAGGCCCAAGAGTCCGTAGCCAGGTTTCGCGAGGAGTTGATGGCCAAAAGCCGCTTGGATGCGGAAGCCATGAAGGCCGATGCTGCGCGCGCCATTGAAGAGGAGCGCCAAAAGGCCGTGCTTGAGATGAAGGCCCAAGCGGCAAGCCTCGCCTTGACGATTGCGGAGCGCCTTTTGGAAGAGCGCATGGACGATGCCAAGCAAAAGCAATTGGCCGAGTGGTTTGCAAACGAGCTTGGGCCTCGCGCCAAAGCTTGAGTTGAGCAGCAGCCTTATAAAGCGGTTTTTCTTCTTTTTGCGGAGCGGTTGTGGCCCTTTCTATTGGTATTGTCGGCTTGCCGAATGTTGGCAAGTCGACTTTGTTTAATGCCCTTTCTTCGGCGGGAGCGCAGGCCGCCAACTACCCTTTTTGCACCATTGAGCCCAACGTGGGCATTGTCTGCGTGCCGGACGAGCGTTTGACGCGCCTTGCAGAAATGGAAAAGCCGGAGCGCACCCTCTACACCGCCCTGGAGTTTGTCGACATTGCGGGCCTGGTGCGCGGCGCAAGCCAGGGCGAAGGTTTGGGCAACCAATTCCTCTCGCACATACGCCAGGTGGACGCGGTGCTTTATGTGCTGCGCTGTTTTGAAGACAGCAATGTAACGCACGTAGAAGGCAGCCTGGGCCCTGGGCGCGACAAGGAAATTATAGACACGGAGTTGTGCCTCAAAGACATGGAGACGCTTGAGAAGCGCCGCGAGCGCACGCAAAAAGCCGCCAAAGCCGCAGGCAAGGAGGGCGAGCTTGCCAAGCAGGAGTTGGCGCTTTTGGAGAAGGTGTTGGCCGCACTCAACGACTTGGTGCCCGTGCGCGCGCAAAAGCTGACGCACGAGGAGCACCAGCAGTTGAAGGCTTTGTTTCTGTTGACGGCCAAGCCCGTTTTGTTTGTGGCCAACGTTTCAGAAGCCTCCTTGCAAAACCTCAAAGCCGACGTGAGTTATGCTGAGGTGGAGGCCATAGCGCAGAGGGAGGGGGCCGAGGTGGTGGCTGTGGCGGCGGAGTTGGAGGCCCAAATTCAGCAATTGCCCGAAGCGGAGCGTGGCGAGTTTTTGAAGGAGGCGGGCCTGGAGGAGCCCAGCCTCAACAAAGTGATTCGCGCCGGCTACCGTCTTCTGAAGCTGCGCACCTATTTCACCGTGGGCCCCAAGGAGTGCCGCGCGTGGACGATTGGGGCCGGCTGGACGGCGCCCCAAGCTGCGGGTGTTATACACACGGACTTTGAGCGGGGTTTTATTCGTGCTGAGGTGATGCATTGGGAGGACTTGCTGAGGCTTGGCAGCGAGGCCGCCGTGCGCGAGAAGGGCCTGCTTCGCCTGGAGGGCAGGGACTATGTCGTCCAAGACGGCGACGTCATGCACTTCAGGTTTAACGTATAAGGGGTGGGCAGTTGCCCTATTCAGGGGTTTTAAACGAGGGGTGTAAACGTAGGTGCATAGCTCTAGCCCTAAGCCTTCTGTTCTATCTTGTAGAAAAACAGATATGGTGGCATAGAAGCCTACAGTAAAAGGTATACTACAGTGTAGAAATACAATCCGAGCATGGAAGTGACGGGAGGGGGCGTATTCTTGGGCAGCAGACGCGGCGTAGCTTCTATGGGACAACTCAGCATCACCACCCCACCACCTTGAAATAAGCCATGAAAGAAAACAGCCTCTCCAGAAAATACTTCACTTTGGGTTTCCTATGCCT
>WQYA01000073.1 GCA_009781495.1 Cystobacterineae bacterium | reverse complement strand
GTGCGCAAATCCTTGCCATGCAACCGTAAGCTGCGCGCTTCTTTCCTCCGCAGCGCCATAACGATCTGCGACATAAGCTTCATAAAGAGCAGCGGCGGATGTTTGAACGGCATGAACGGCCTCATGAAACAGCTTGTCCATTTCCAGTTGCCACGTTTCGGTTTCTTTTGTCATTTGACCCCTCAGCGTTGTTGGTTAATGCCAAGCGGGCTTTGCGGGGGTCGATGTGGCCCCAAACAAGTGATAAACCGTCTCAGAAAGCGAAACCCGGCGGCCTTGCGGCCCTCGCCTGAGGCCACCCAATTTGGGGGGCACAGCGAAAGCCATTCGGCTTTGGTGCGGCTCTCGCCGCTTTCTGAGGTTCGGGTTATCGGCCCGCTTTTACTTCCTCGCCCTGCACCGTTACGAAAATCTACAACGTGGCGAAGGCTAACAATACCTCGGTGTATGCGTCAAGCTTTGAGGCTTTCTGTTGATGTTTAACGGGGGGGTATTGGGTTTGCTGGGAATACTCTGTGCCGATGTTGGGTTCATGGGCGAATTGGGGCAATTTGCAAAGGCCTGTGCTGACACGCTTCAACCTTGCACAGTGTACACGGCCCCTCCTGATGCAAACGAATTGAGGGAAGCTCGAAAGGGGTTGCGAGTGAGGCTTGGCCCCCCGCGAAGGGGCCCCCGGAGGGTGGGTTTTTTTTGGTTACTTTTTTTTGCACATGCAAAAAAAAGTGACTCGCCGGTAGGCGAAACCTACGGCGTCCGCGCAGCGGAAACGGCCGGGCCGCAGGCCCAGCACCAATAACCCCGCCCGGGAGGGCAACAAAACCGTTTTAGAAACAGCCGGGCCGCAGGCCCAGCAATACCCCCCCCCCTGGAAGGGGAAAAGAAACGCTTTTAACCCCCCTCGTATGAGCGAAAAGAATGTTTCTACCCCCCCACAGCCCTGAGCCCTAAACAACTACCACCCCCCGGCTATGCCGGTACCCCTCCACGGAGGGGAATTTTTCTCACCCGCCCGGGGAGGGCAGAAGAATTGTTTTCGGAAACAGCCGGGCCGCAGGCGAAGAGAAACATTTTTGAATTGCTTCGCTGTCTGAAGACAAAACTTCATCCCATGAGGGCACCCTCAAACTCGACAGGCTTGCCCTCGGGTTGGCCGACGAGTTTCCCTTCGCGGGCAACCCACTGGCCGCGCAGCAAAGTCGCCACGGGCCAACCTTGCAAACTGTGGCCGTCAAAAGCATTCCAACCGCAGCGCGTATGGCTGGCGTCGACGGTTTGTTTTTTCTCCAAGTCCACCAACACCAAGTCCGCGTCATAACCCAAAGCGAGTCTCCCCTTGCTGCGGACGCCAAAAACCCGTGCGGGGCCGTGGGCCGTCAACTCCACAAGTTGCTCCAATTTCAGGTTACCCTGGGCTACTTGGTTCAGCATAAGGGGAAGCAGCGTAGAAAGGCCAGGCATACCCGAGGGGCTTAGGGGATAAGGTTTGGCCTTCTCCTCCCGAGTATGCGGGGCATGGTCCGTACCTAAACAGTCCACAAGGCCCCCATGGAGGGCGCCCCAGAGGGCCTGGGCATGCCGGGGGGAGCGCAGCGGGGGGTTCATTTGCGCCAAGGTGCCCAAGCGCTCATAGCACTCAGGGGCCGAAAGCAGCAGGTGTTGCGGCGTCACCTCAGCGGTTGCGAAAGCGCGCGCTGGTTGCAGCAGAGCCAACTCCTCTTCCGTGCTGACATGCAGAATGTGCAGACGTGCGCCTTTGGCTTTGGCCAATTCCAACAATTTTTGAGTGGCCCCAAAAGCGCAGGCTTCGTCTCTCCACAACGGATGGGTTTGGGGCTGAGCGGTTTGGGCGAGCGCCTTGCGTTGCATAAGGCGGTTTTCGTCCTCGCAGTGGCAAGCAATGCGCCGCCGACAATTTTGGAGAAGCTGAGAAAGCAACCCCTCTTCATTCAACAAAAGGCTGCCCGTGGAGCTGCCCAAAAACAATTTTACGCCCGCGCAACCGGGCAGCTTTTCCCATTCGCGCAGGGAGGAAATGTTGTCCGCGGTAGCCCCCAAAAAGAAGGCATGGTCCACCCAGCAACGGCCCATGGCGAGGGAAAGTTTTTGGGCAAGCAGCGCAGCCGTGGTGGTAGGGGGTGAAGTATTCGGCATTTCAAACACACTCGTCACCCCCCCCAGCGCGGCTTGAGCGCTGCCGGAAGCCATGTCCTCCTTGTGCGTCAACCCCGGCTCCCTCCAATGCACGTGGCTGTCAATAAGGCCGGGCAGAATGTGCAAACCCGCAGCGTCAAAAACTTCGGCAGCGGGGGCTTGGCCCAGCTGGCCGAGGGCGGCAATTTTCCCTTCAACAATACCGATGTCGAGCTGGGTTTTGCCCCAGGGCAGGAGGCAGACGCCGTTGCGGAGGACCAGTTGAAAGGGCATGGCATGGGACATGCCCCCAGCATGGCGGAGCTTAGGGTATTGGGCAAGAGCCCGCTGTTATTTTTCGACTTCGCTTAGTGGAATAGAAAGCGCTTTTGCTATGCCTTCGCCATAGGCCCTATCGGCTTTAAGGCAATGGTTGATATGCCGGTATTTTATTTCCCTAGGCGCATCACCCATAGCGCGCGCCGTATTTTCAAACAGCGCCTGTTGTTGTGTTGCACTCATGAGACGAAAAAGCGCCCCCGGCTGTGCATAAAAATCCTCGTCCTGCGGATAATGTGCGGCAGCGCCTTCGAGGGCCAGCGGCGGCGCGCGCAACTCGGGGGAGTCCTCCCACTCGCCATAGCTGTTGGGCTCATAGCCGGGTTGTCCGCCCTGGTTGCCGTCCACGCGCATAGCGCCGTCGCGGTGATACATATGAAAGGGGCACTTGGGGGCATTCACAGGAATTTGGTGGTGGTTAACGCCCAGGCGGTAGCGTTGGGCATCGCCATAGGCAAAAAGCCGCCCTTGCAACATTTTGTCGGGTGAAAAACCGATGCCGGGCACCACATTGGCGGGGTTAAAGGCCGACTGCTCTACTTCCGCGAAATAATTTTCCGGGTTTCGATTGAGCTCCAAAACACCGACTTCCCTGAGAGGGTAGTCCTTGTGGGGCCATACCTTCGTTAAGTCAAAAGGGTTATAGGGTGTGAGGGCCGCGTCTTTTTCGGGCATGATTTGGACAAACAATTTCCAACGGGGGAATTCGCCGCGCTCAATGGCCTCATAGAGGTCCCTCTGGTGGCTTTCGCGGCATTTGCCGATGAGGGTTTCGGCCTGAGCGTCGCTCAAATTTTGAATGCCCTGCTGGGTGTGAAAGTGAAATTTCACCCAGGAGCGCTCATTTTGGGCATTAAGGAAGCTAAAGGTATGGCTGCCATACATATGCATATGGCGGTAGCTCAGAGGAATACCCCTATCGCTCATGGTAATGGTAATTTGGTGCAGCGCTTCAGGCAGTGAAGTCCAAAAGTCCCAGTTATTTTTAGCGTTACGCAAGTTAGTACGCGGGTCTCTTTTGACGGCGCGGTTAAGGCCGGGGAAGCGCAGGGGGTCTCTCAAGAAGAAAACCGGCGTATTGTTGCCCACCAAGTCCCAATTCCCCTCCTCCGTATAAAATTTAATAGCCGTACCGCGTATGTCGCGCTCCGCGTCCGCCGCGCCGCGCTCGCCGGCCACCGTGGAAAAGCGCAAAAAAAGCTCCGTCTTTTTTCCAATTTGCGAAAACATTTTGGCTTTGCAAAAGGGGCGAATGTCATGGGTGACGGTGAAGTGGCCATAGGCGCCGGAGCCTTTGGCGTGCATGCGGCGCTCAGGAATCACCTCGCGATCGAAGTGCGCCAGTTTCTCCAAAAACCACACATCCTCCAAAAGTTGCGGCCCACGGGGGCCTGCCGTCAGGACGTTTTGGTTGTCGGCAACGGGCGCGCCGGCCGCTGTCGTCAGCTTTTTCTTGCTCATGTTGTGCTCCTTTGAAGTTTTGAGGAAGGGTGCTCTATCCTTATTCCCCCCCCCACCGCTTTGCATGACAAGTGTAGAGCGCTACGCTCAAAACCTCAGCCCCCCCTCAATCGGTTTACAGTTGAAGGAAGTGCAGTCAGATGTCTCTATGGCTGATTGGACGGGGGTGAGGGGGTTTCTGCGGGCAGAAATCCCCTTACCCCCAGCTCGCAAACTTCCACATTTGCACCCGTGTGTTGCAGCGGCTCCCTTCAACATAAACCCGGTCTAGACATATTGCCGAAGCCAAGCTTGGCCAAAACGGCTTTTGGCCTCTTGGGTACATGTCTGCCACTTCTCCCAGGAAACCACCAAGCTTTCATAGGGTGTTTCAGGGACGCTTGCCCGAATATACACTTGCTTGGCCAATGTGCCATAGGCCATGAGAAATTCGCTGTTGGAAAACCTTTGAAGCAGCGTTTTTTCTTTGGATTGTTCCGCGCGCCTTCCAGGAATGCGCCGCACAAGCTCCCTCTCCAAAGCTTCCTGCATTTCCATTTGAGTGCGGGTTGCCTGGGCATGGGACTGAAGCTGTGCCTTGGCAATTTCAAGCTCCAAGCTGTATTTTTTGCTTTGCAAGGCAGGTGTAGGCAGCAGCTTGTCAGGAGTGGCGGTGTGCATTTCCCCCCATTTGACTTCTATGGCACGTCGTTGCTGCAAAAGGTGGGTTTTGAGTTTGGAGTCCTCACGCGCCAAGGCAAAACACAGCCGCGTGTCCAGACGATTGAAACTTTCTCGAATTTGCAACTTGCCGCCCAGCGGAAGCGGTGAGACGCTCGCTTTGTCTATGCCGAGCCCTGCCAATACGCCGCTGTCGACAAAGCTGTCATTCGCCATAACGGAAGCATTGGAGGCAACAGAAGTACGGAGCTGAGGCAATTTCTGTTTCTGCTTTGCAGGAAACAAAAGCACCTCCAGGCCACCCACTTTTGGATGAATTGGAAACTTCACAACCTCTCCCCTGGGCTTTGGCTAAGCCCTTCCCTTGTGGACTTCACTTCAAACTCCATTCAACATGCGCATAGCCTTCCTGAACACAACCCGGCCTGGCCTGGTTGGGTTAGAGGTATAAGCTATTGAAATAAAAAGATAAAATCAGCTTCTTCCCGCGTATTTCCACCTGCGTTTTCTGAAACTTCACCGCCGACAGTCTCAAAACCCTTTTGGGTTTGCCATCCTCCATTTCCTCACATTCCTTGTAACTTTGAGGTGCAAATGTCGCGCCAGAAGCTTTCTCAATAAATATATATGGTTAAGAAAATAAGCCCCATCTGAAAAAGAGACATTCGGTCTCAAAACGACACATTAAGGCACTTTTGAGACTTGCGCTGCTTTGAGGGGTTCACTTGGGGTTTCAAAAAATACTCGGGTTTGCATTGAATTTTAGGCGTGGCGCTGCGTCCTTTGTTTGAAAGCCGGGCAAGGCGAGGGCGTGTGGCCTTGGGGCTCGGCAGGCCTTGGCCCAACGGGCGCCAAGGCAGCAACTGTTTTATAAGCATGGAGTTTTTTGTGAAAAAAACAACTCAATGGCTGGGCGGCGCCTTCTTGGTTGCTTGCCTCATTTATGCTTTGTCGCCCAACCTTGGCACCCTTTCTGCCAAGCTTGGCTTTTGGGAGTGGCGAAACCACCTGGTTTTTTTCAGCGGCGTGGTTTCGCTGGCCTTCATGGCTTTGGCCATGCTGATTTCTGTACGCCCCTCTTGGGCGGAGCGCGCCATGGGCGGACTCGACAAAGCCTATGTCCTTCACAAATGGGCAGGTATTTGGGCTTGGGTTGCGGTGCTCGTCCACTGGCTTTTGGAGCATTTGCCCAGGGCTATGGTGAAAAAAGGCCTCCTCCTGCCCCCTGGCCCTTCGGCAAAGCTGAGCCTTTCGCCCCTTGCAGAAAAACTGGTGCGCAGCGGGCTGCATTTTGCCGACTTCATTTTCTTCCTCATGCTTGCCCTCATGCTGGTGGCTTTGCTTCGCAAAATTCCCTATCGCTTCTTTGGCTATGCGCACAAACTCTTCCCGGTTGTTTTTCTGGTGGCCGCTTGGCACAGCGTTACGGTGCAACTCAAAGCCCAGTGGCTGTCTTCGCCTGCGGGCTACCTTGTCATTGCGCTGGCGCTGGCGGGCAGCATTCCGGCTTTCATTTCGCTGTTCCAAGGCATAGCCAAAACCCGAAAAGTGAAGGCCGTTGTCGCCGGCCTCCAAAAACATGGCGGCAATATGCTGGACATTCGGCTGGAAACCCCCCCCCAAAGCTTTGCCCACAGCGCCGGCCAATTCGCCTTTCTGAGTTTTGAGCATGACAAGGAGCCCCACCCCTTCACCATTGCTTCCGCAGGGGGTAGCCCTAGCCTAAGGTTTGTTATTAAGGCCTTAGGGGACCATACGTTTGGGCTTATGCACCGCCTCAACATAGGGGAAAGGGTAGAGGTGGAGGGCCCCTATGGCCAATTCCACTTTAGGGACAATAAGGCCCGCCAAATATGGGTAGCCGGGGGTATAGGCATAACCCCCTTTATGGCGCGTCTAGACGAGTTAGAGAAAGCTGGCCCCTATGCCTCCCCTCGCCCCCCCATCGACTTTTGGTATTGTACCCAAACGGAAGAGGAAAACCGTTTCCCCGAAAACCTGGAGGCCCTGTGCCAAAAAAGCGGCATCCGTTTGTACCGCAAGGTAGCGCAGAAGGGGGAGTTGTTGTCCGCCGAGGAGGTGGGCAGGGCAGCCGGGGGGCTTCAGGAGGCCGGCGTCTGGTTTTGTGGGCCCAAAGCCTTCGCCCAAAGCTTGCGGGAGGGGTTGAAACGGCAGGGCCTTGAGGGGGAGGCTTTCCATTGCGAGGCCTTTGAGATGCGATAGGGGGTAGTTTTATGGCTCAGGGCTGTGGGGGGGTAGAAACATTCTTTTCACCCCTCCGGGCGGGGGTATATTGCTGGGCCTGCGGCCCGGCCGTTTTCCGCTGCGCGGCTGCCGTAAGTTTCGCCTACCGGCGAGTCACTTTTTTGTGTGACAAAAAAGTAACCAAAAAAACACCCTCCGGGGCCCTGCGGGGCTAGGCAGCACTCGCGACCCCCTCGAACTCTTTACTTGATCCACCCC
>WQYA01000072.1 GCA_009781495.1 Cystobacterineae bacterium | reverse complement strand
GGGGGGGGTTTAGGGGATTTGGGGGGGGTATGGGTTGTTTTGGTGGTTTTTTTTACAGGGGGAGGAGGGGTGGAGGAGGTGGGGGTTATTTTTTTCGTAGGGGGAGGGGGAGAGGTTTTAGCGGGTTTAGCGGCCGTATTTTTATTGGCAGGAGGGGGAGCAGGTTCGGGGAGAAGGGAAAGCAGTGGGGGGGTATCAGAGGGAGGAGGGGCGAGGTGGAGGGCGCGGATTTCGAGGTTGGAGAAGGTACAGGGGCCTTGGAGGCAGCCCACGGCGAGGTGGGGGGGTTGGCCGAAGAAGCTGAGCCAGTTAGGGCCCAGGTGAACGGGCTCTCCGAGCATACGTTTGTCTCTGCCTTTGCCGATGAAGGCGGAGAGCAAACCGGATTCAGGCTCGACATAGAGGCTAAGGGGGATGGTTTTAGAGTTGAGGTGGAGGGGAGCCAAGAGGGTAGCGCGTTTTTCGGAGCCGAGGGCCCACTCAAGGATGGGGGGGCTGCCGTCGGAGGAGAGGATGAGGGCGACATAGCGTCCGCTTTCACCTGTCAGCATGAGGGCGCTACGGTTGGCGGGTTTGGGTCCGCGCAAGAGGGACCACAGGGGCTCAAAGGCGGAGGCCTGCTCTTCTTGGAGTTTAACCACAGCAGAGGCCTCCAGTCCGTCTCCTTGGGTATTGACATCCAAATCCAGGAGGCCTGTGGAGATTTTGCTGTTGGCTTTGAAGAGGACTTCGCCTTCATTCAAGGCGGGTTTGTTGCCGGTGGCGACAAGCGCCAACGTATCAGGGCCTTCTCCGAGCACAGCCCTTCGTCCGGGAGACTCCATACGGCCTTGGGCAGCGAGTGGCCAGCGCAAGCCTGTTTCCGTCGTCAGTTGAATGCCCAGGGGCGGGGTATTGTCCTGGTTACGCCGGAAGCTGCCGAGGATGATGGTAGCGGCGAACAGGGAGATAAGGGTGCTTAATATGGCCAACCCCCACCAGGCGATGCGTTTGAGTTTGGCCTGGGTTTGGAGGCGGCGTCCTTCGCGGCCGATGCGCAGCTCCGGTGTTTCCGGCAACAAGGGCTCAATGGCTTCAATGAGCTCTTCGACGGAGGCGAAGCGTTGGTTGGGTTCATGTTGGAGGCAGCGGCTGACGATGGCGTCGAGGCGTTTGTCGAGGGAGGGGTTTTGTTCCGAGGGGAGGGAGCAAAGTCCGCGTGGAGGGGGGTCTCCAATGAGAATTTCATAGAGGAGGATACCCAGCGAAAAAATATCGGCGCGATGATCCGCGCTGCGCGCATCCGACTGTTGCTCCGGCGCCATATAGGCCGCGGTGCCCATGGCCATATAGGACTGAGTGAGGTTGACATATTCCGGCGAGACGTTGCCGTTTTTTGTCAAACCTGCGAGGCCGAAGTCCATGACTTTGGGGACATTGCCGGAAAGCTCGTCAATGAGGATGTTTTCAGGTTTCAAGTCGCGGTGGATGACGCCGCGTCCATGGGCATAGGCGACGGCCTGGCAGACTTGGGAGAAGAGTTTGAGGGCGGCCATGGGCTCAAAGTTGGGCTCGCGCAGGACTTCGCGCAGGGAAGGCCCCTCAATATATTCCATGACGATATAATAGGTTTGTTCCGTCGAGTCCTCCACGGAGCCTTTGTCGAGGATGGCGACAATATGGGGGTGCGAGAGGGCTGCCATTGCAGCGGCCTCGCGCTCAAAGCGTGCGACGGCGCTTGCGTCTTTGGCCAACTCGGGAGAGAGCAGTTTAACAGCGACAGGCCGGTTGAGGGAGAGTTGTGTTGCTTTGTGGACTTCTCCCATACCTCCGCGGCCGAGCAAATATTCCAACCTATACCCCGGGATACTGTCTTGGGGTTGTGGATGAGAGAGAGAAGTGTTGGCCAACAATTTCATTGTGATTTGCGAGGTTGCCCAGAGGATTCCGAAGGGGGTACAGAGAGAGAGCCGACAGCCATAGCCGATTTATCCCCAGTTTGGCTTTGCTGTCGAGCTTCTTCAGAGAGAAGATGGGGGCTAAGGGGGATACTGGGTTTAAAGTCGTCTTTTAAAAGGGGCCCATTATTTCCGAAGCGCTTCATTTTATTCATGTATTAAGTTATTGTTACAGAGATATGACGCAGGAATGCCCTCAAAGTTACAAAGCCGAACGACGAAATGGAAGCAGCCCTAAAAACCGAAACAGCGGGAGAAGAAAAATTCATGCTCAATCCAAGCGTGGAGGGGGGTGTTGTTGTCTAACTTCATCCCCAATGGTTTCGCAAGCTGTCGTCTACGGAAGTGAGAAGGGCAGGTGGGGTTATTCGCCGAACACGGTTCTGCTGAGGCAGAGGATGTGGACGGAGCGCGCGCCGGCTTTTTTGAGGGCGCGGGCGGCGGCCTCAGCGGTACTTCCGGTTGTAAGGACATCATCCACGAGCAGCACGTCCTGGTTGCATACTTGAGGGGAGGCGGCGAAAGCTTTTTCCAAGCTGGCGGTGTTGTGTTGTCGAATGTTTTGACCGTGCCCTACTTGTTTTGGGGTGGCTTGGGTGCGTTTGAGCCAGTGGAGGCGCAGTTTTTTTCGGGTACATTTGGAGAGGGCTTTGCTGAGCAAGACGGTTTGATCGAACCCGCGTTGCACATAGCGTTGGCGGTAGAGGGGTAGAGGTACAATGTTATGGGGCAAGGCGAGGAGGGCAGGGCCGAGTTGGGAGAGCCAGAGTTGGGCCAAGGGGGCGGCCAATTCGGGCTGATTTTTATATTTGAAGCGTTGAATGGCGAAGGCCATAGGGCCCTCTTCATAGACGAAGGCGGCGTGGACGCTGTCGAAAGTAGGGGGTGAAGTTATACAGGAGCTACAGGGGAGGGGCTGCATACACAAGGGGCAGTGGGTGGGCGGGGGCGTGCGCAGCAGGGCATGGCAGGGGGTGCAAAACAGCCCTCCTTCGGTGGGGGTTTCATTTTCATGGCACCCTGGACACAGCCTCAACATCCACAACTCCCGCCATTTCATTTTACGCCCTCCGCCTCTGCTTGAAGCGAAGGCTATTCTAGGCGAAGAGGCCCTGGCAGTCCATCTCCTTGGGTTGCTGGAGGCCCATGACGCGGCAGAGGGTAGGGGCGATGTCGGCCAGGACGCCGGGCCTGAGTTTTTGGCCGCGTAATTCAGGGTGGACGAGGTGGAAGGGCACCGGGTTAAGGGTATGAGCGGTATGCGGTTGGCCCGTCAGCGGGTCCACCATCATCTCAATGTTGCCGTGGTCCGCAGTGAGGGCCAAAACCCAGCCGAATTTTTCACAGGCCTTTGCAATTTTCCCAATGCACGTGTCGACGACGCGCACCGCCTGAAGCGAAGCCTCCCAAACCCCCGTATGCCCCACCATGTCGCCGTTGGCGAGGTTGACGAGGGCAAAAGCATGCTCGGTGCTTTCCAGGCGCAAAAGCAACTCCTGCGTCACCTCATGGGCGCTCATTTCGGGCTTCAAGTCATAGGTTTTGACGTCTCTGGGGCTGGGCACCAGAAGCCGCTCCTCCCCCGGGAAGAGGGCTTCGCGTCCGCCGTTAAAAAAGAAGGTGACGTGGGCATATTTTTCGGTTTCAGCCGAGCGGTATTGACGCAAACCCGCCTGGGAAACCAACTCAGGAAAAATGGAAGTAGGCTGGTTAGGGGCAAAGGCGGTGGGCAAGTCGGTGAAGGTTTCGTCATATTGCGTCATGCATACATATTGCCCAAGCCTCAGGGGGCCGCGGTGGAATTCTGCAAAGGAGGGATAGGCCAAAGCCGAAGTCAACTCCCGCGCCCTGTCCGAGCGAAAATTGAAGAAGACGGCCACGTCGCCGTCCTCCATTTTGGCGACAGGCTCCCCGTTGTTTTGGGCAATGACGGTGGGCACAATAAACTCGTCATGCACGTTTTCAGCATGGCTTTGGGCAATGGCCGCCAGCGCGTTGGGGGCTTTGGGCCCTTCGGCTTTGACAATGGCGACGAAGGCTTTTTGCACGCGCTCCCAACGCTTGTCTCTGTCCATCCCCCAGAAGCGCCCGCCCAGGGTAGCGATTTTTCCCACGCCTTGCTCCTTCATAAACGCTTCCAACTCAGCGACAAAAATGGGAGCGCTTTGGGGGGGCGTGTCGCGGCCGTCGGTGAAGACGTGCACATAGACTCTGGGCAGGCCCACACGTTTGGCGGCCAGCAGCAGGGCTTTGAGGTGCTCGGTGGAAGCGTGCACGCCTCCGTCGGAGACAAGCCCGAGCAGGTGCAAAGCGCGGCCGTCCGCCTTAGCTTTGTCCATGGCGTGTTTGAAAACGGGGATGGAGAGGAGGCCGTCGGGCAATTGGCAGGCGCGGTTGATGCGCACCAAGTCCTGATAGACGATTCGGCCGGCTCCAATATTGGTGTGGCCGACTTCAGAGTTCCCCATTTGCCCTTCGGGCAAGCCCACGCAGTTGCCCGAAGCAATGAGGTGGGTGTGCGGGTAGTTTTGCCAAAGCCTGTCTATTTCCGGTGTGCCTGCGGTAGCAATGGCGTTGAATTCACGCTCTGGGCGAATGCCCCATCCATCCAAAACAGTTAGGAGAACACGATGTTTGGCTCGCATGGCCTCATTCTAGCCCAAGGGCAAAAATGTGCGGATTTTATTTGTTGAGTTTTGAATTTTCCGCTTTGCAGGCCTTGGGGGGGCTAGGGATTGGGTTGTCGGCATTCGCCGAAGAAGCAGACAGTTCCTACTGTGCAGATTTCGCCGCAAGCGTTGCAGTTGTTGTTGTCAAACAAGGTAACCACGCAATGGTTGTTGCAGAGCGTAAAGCTTATTTCAACAGGGGAGTCCCTAACAACGAACGTGCCCGAGGAACAAGCATTCACGCAGTGTCCGAGTTGACACAACATTCCAGGAGGGCAATTGGCGCCGGTGCTGCATCCTCCGCAGATGGAGGGATCCAACAGCATATTAAAAGCAGGCACTTGGCATGTTCCGTTGCACAAAACCATGTTTTCTCCTGTACATGTGCACTGGCCCTGCTGGCATTGGGTTCCCGTTGGGCAGACGTTGCCGCAAGCTCCGCAGTTGTTGTTGGACGAGGTGCTCACGCAACGGTCGTTGCACAAAGCCATGTCTGTACCCGCACACCCGCATTCACCTTGCTGGCATTGGGCTCCTGTTGGGCAGACGTTGCCGCAGGCGCCGCAGTTGTTGTTGTCAGACGAGGTGCTCAGGCATTCGTCGTTGCACAAAACCCTGTTTGTGTCCGAGCAAACGCACTGGCCTTGTTGGCACTGGGTTTCCGCTGGGCAGACGTTGTTGCAGTCTCCGCAGTGTGTGTTGTTGCTTTGCACGTCCACGCAGGCCTCTGCACAAAGCTGCCGGGGTGAGGCGCACGGCTCAGGCTCTGTTTCAGCGATGCAGGAAGTTTCGCGGCATAGGAAGCCTTCGAGACAAGTCTGGTTGCAGTCTCCGCAATGGGTGTTGTCGTTGCGTATGTCCACACAGTCCCCTCCACAAATTTGCCAGGGAGGGGAACACGGCTCAATCTCCGCTTCAGCGATACAGGAGGCCTCATAGCATAGGAAGTCTTCGGGGCAAGACTGGTTGCAGTTTCCGCAGTGCATGTTGTCGCTTTGCAGGTTGACGCAGGCCCCTTGGCAAAGCTGCCAGGGTGGGGCGCACAACTCAGGCTCCATCGCAGATTTTGGCCTACAAAACCCCTCGTAGCAGAGGGAGCCTTCGGGACAAGTTTGCTGCGAGGAACAGGACAGCTTGGCTTCATATTCGAAGCGGCCACAAGAAAAAATTCCCAGGAGGGAGAGACAGAGGGGGAGGAGGAAGAGGGGGCGGGACATGGACAAACTTTCTGATTGGCTACGTTGCTTTTGCAACGGCCCTTATTTGGCGAAGCATGGCATACCAGAAAAGCGCCGACAAGAAACACAGTGCGACGAAATATGGAGAAGACAGGTTATGAATGAGGCTTCGAAGAAGCACGTTGTGTACTTCGAAGAAACGGGAAGAGAGTTATGAAGGAGAGGGGGGGAAGCGTTAAAGACAGTGTTTTAATTTTATAGAGGGAGGGGGGGGGCCACTGCGGAGGAGAGGAGAAGAGGAGGGGGCTATTCCGCACAGGCGTAGCTTGTTATTTATGATAAGGCTCAGCCTTAAGTATACAGAAGCAACGATATAGCTGTTCTACCATAACCAGGCGCGCCATACGGTGGGGTAGGGTGATACGTCCTAAAGAGAGGACGAGGTTTGCGCGCTCCAGGAGGGAGGCGTCGAGCCCTTCGTCGCCGCCTATGACGAGGCAAAGCCGATGCGTACGCATCTGCTCCGCCTCCAACCGTTTGGACAATTCCACGCTGCTGTATTGTTGGCCCCGCTCATCCAAAGCCCACAGCACTTCCTTTTCCCCCAAATTTTCCAACACCCATTTGGCCTCTTCGCGTTTGGCCAAAGCGCCCTGCAAGCGGGAGGCGGGCAACTCCAGCATTTGGAAGGAGACATAGCGGGAGAGGCGCTGGGCATATTCCGCGAGGGCGGCGGAAAACAGTCCGGACTTATCTTTACCGAAGGAGAGGAGACGTATTTTCAGGATAACTCCTTGAGGCTCTAAACCGGTTCTATTTTAAAATAACTCTATAGAGCGGTTCCGCAAAAACGAGTCCAACGAAGAGATGAAACCGGTCTAGTGAAAATACTCGCGGGGGGCATCGCTCCACAAACCATCCAAGTCATAGAGGGCGCGTATTTCCGGGGAGAAGAGGTGGACGACGACGTCGCCGAAGTCCATGAGTACCCACGAGCTGTTTTGGCCGCCCTCGACGCTGATGGGGCGTACATTTTCCTCTTTGAGCGACTCCCAAACATGTTTGGAGAGGGAGGAGAGGTGAGGTTCCGACGCGCCCGAAGCGAGGACAATGGCGTCGGCATAGCTGGACTTATTGCAGACATTAAAGAGGACGATGTCCGTCGCTTTTTTCTCCAGGAGGCGTTGGGCGATGTTTTGAGCAAGGCGTAGGGCCTGGGGGTTATTTTGGGGCAAGCGAGCGTCTGTTTTAGGGGGGCGTCTCAGGGCGGCCGATTTTTGAGTTGTCGCCTGAGCGCTAGAAGCCTTAGCGGGGCCCATACGCCTGGGGGGGGGTTGGGTTTGGGGGGTGGCCGT
>WQYA01000071.1 GCA_009781495.1 Cystobacterineae bacterium | reverse complement strand
TGTCATCCGCTGTTATTTCCCCGCATTCCAGGCCCTCGTCCGCTGCCAGACGTGCGCAAAACGCGTCGTCCGTCTCGGGGGTGCAGACGACAACGGGGACGCAAGTGTTGTCGAGGTTGCATTGGCCGCTGGCGCAGGCGGTTGTGTCGCAGTCCACCGTCCTTTCTGCGCCGCAGTTGTCATCCGCTGTTATTTCCCCGCATTCCAGGCCCTCGTCCGCTGCCAGACGTGCGCAAAACGCGTCGTCCGTCTCGGGGGTGCATATGACAACGGGGACGCAAGTGTTGTCGAGGTTGCATTGGCCACTGGCGCAGGCGGTTGTGCCGCAGTCCACCGTTCTTTCTGCGCTGCAGTTGTCATCCGCTGTTATTTCCCCGCATTCCAGGCCCTCGTCCGCTGCCAGACGTGCGCAAAACGCGTCGTCCGTCTCGGGGGTGCAGACGACAACGGGGACGCAGGTGTGGTTGGCATCGCAAGCCTGCGTTGCGTCGTCACAGCAGTCCGTTCCGCATACAGTGGTGCCATTTTGGCATGTAACAGAGGAGAGGGGTTGGCAGGTGGTGTTAGGGTCGCAAAACTCCGTCGCGTTGTCACAGCAGTCCGTGCCGCATACAATTTGGGCGGCGGTACATATAACGGGTTCTGTGTTGGGTTGGCAGGCGCCTTCCCTGCAAGTGCCCGTGCCATTCTCACAGGGTGTGCCGTCGGCTATGCCTTCGCACTTCAGGAGGGTTTCCCCTGTTTCGGGCTTGTCCACCGTAATGCCGCCATTGTCAGTACAAGCCATACCTATGGCTAGGAATAAGCATAGGCTCCATAACTTCCATATTTTCATTGATTGCCCCTTTAAAATGCCGTGTCACTGTCCTGTAAAGGAATACCCTACAAAGGTATGTCTAGCACCTGAGGTACCGGGCTACAAGCGCTATGCTAAGAGAATCCCCTACTTGTCCCCCTTTAAGCCTACTCAATAGAGAAGCTTATAGAGGACTCTAAACTCGCCTATACCCTTCCATAAGTCATAGGCCCCCATGGCCAGCACCAGCAACCCCGCCGCCTTCAGCAGCCACCCGCGCGCACGCCCCCCCAAACGGCTCAAAAGCCACGAGGCCGACAGCATGGAAGGCAAAGTGCCCGCCCCAAAAGCCAGCAATACCAGCATACCGCTGAGGGGGGGGAGGGCGGAGGCCTTCGCGGCCATGGCCATCGTCATGGAGCAGGGCATACACCCGTTGAGGGCCCCGGCCATGGCAGCCCCCAGCAGGGGGCCCCGGCGGAGGGCTTTCCCAAACCCCTGCCCCATCCACCGGAAGGGCGCAAAGTGGGCGCCTATGCGCAACTGCCACAACCCCAAAAGCTCCAGGCCCAGGAGGATAATGAGGGCGCCGGCCACCATTTTCAACACCGCCTGCGCCATACCCACTTGGCCGCTGGAGGCCAGGGTGCTGCCCAGCGCGGCGGCAGCAAGCCCCAACACGGCATAGATGGCCAGGCGGGCGCCGTGGTAGGCCCAAGCGGGCCCCCAGCCTTTGAGGCCGGGGCGCATGAAGAAGGCGGAGACGAGGGAGCCGCACATGCCCAGGCAGTGGGCGCTGCCCAGCAGGCCTGTTAGAAAAGCCGCGCCATAAACCAGGAGGGTAGGGGTATCCGTCATAAAGGGGGTCTACCCAGGTTTAGCCCCCTAGGGCTAGGGGCTAAATTTAAACTCAGCCTAGGGGCTAAATTTAACCCAGGGGCTAAACTCAGGCCAGAGGCTAAATTTAACCCAGGGGCTAAGTCTATCAAGGTAGGCTAGAGGAATCCGGGGAGGGGGGCTCCTCAGCGCTAGAGGGGGCAGCCAGCGCAGCCAGCACGCTTTTCTCAAATTCCTCAGCGGAGGCTTTGCCGACGAAGCGGGCGCTGACCATACCCTGTTTGTCTACCATAAAGGAGACAGGCAGGCCCTTGACGCCATAGAGTTTAGCGGCCTCGCTTTGCTCGTCTACCAAGATGGTATAAGACAGGCCTACCCTTTGGGCGAAGGCTTCCGCCTTTTCGCGGGACTGCCCGGAGTTAACGGCCAAAATGACGAAGCCTGCCTCCTTGTTGCGCTGAAACACGCCTTCCAACTCCTTCATGGTTTGCTCGCAGACGGGGCATTTTTCGGCCCAAAAGCGTACCAATACCACTTTGCCGGCCACGTCCTCGGGGAAGCGCAGGGGGGTGCCGTCGAGGGCAGTAGCCTCGAAGGCGGGGGCTTTTTGGCCGACGTCCACGGCGGGGGCGGAGGGGGGCATAGAGCTAGGGCAAGGGCGGGGGCAAGCGGCAGCGAGGAGGAGGGCAGCAGCGGCGAGGGGGAGGGTATAGCGGCGCAAGAGAAACTCCTTAGGTGAGTGAGAAAAGCTGGGTGGAGGATGCGCCGGGTTAAAGAGGAAGACAAGGAAAAAACCGTGAGAGGGGCACAGGCCCCCCCCCAGTATACAGCCAGTATATAGCCGGTATACTGGCTTAAGCTAAAACCCCTTTAGGGGTATTTCCTATAGGAAGCCCATAAACTGGCAGCAAAACCGGCGAGGAGGGCGAGGGGGACACAGAGGAGGGCGGGGTTAGCGAGGGGAAAGAGGGGGCTAGGCCTACCGAGGATATATACCCATACCGTAGGCCCTAAGAGGATGCAGAGGAGGGCGGCGAGGCTGCCCACGAGGCCTGCGGCCACAGCGCCCTGGGGTTTGAAGCCGGGCCAGAAGAGGCAGAGGAGGAGGACGGGGAAGTGGCTGGAGGCGGCCACGGCGAAGGCGAGGCCCAGGAGGAAGGCGATGTTAAGGTTTTGGACGAGGGAGGAGAGGGCCATGGCCATGAGGCCCAGGCCCAGGGTAGCCGCGCGGGACACCCACAGTTGCCGGGCCTCGTTGGGGGCCTTGGAGGAAAACACCTGGGCATATAAGTCATGCGCGAGGGTGCTGGCGCCGGACATGGCGAGCCCCGCGACGACGGCCAGGAGGGTAGCCAGGGCCACAGCGGCGACAAAGCTTTGGAGGAGGGGGCCGCCGAGGTGGTGGGCGAGGTGGATGGCGGCCATGTCATTGCCGCCCAGGAGGCGTCCGGAGGCGTCGACATAGGCTGGGTTGCCGGAGACGAGGGCGAGGGCCCCATAGCCGATAACCATATTGAGGGAGAAGAAGAGGGCGATGAGGGCGCTGGCCAGCCCCGCGGAGCGTTTGGCGGTGCGTGTGTCCGGTACCGTAAAAAAGCGCATTAATATATGGGGTAGACCTAATACCCCTAGGGTTAGCCCTAGCCCTAGGGAGAGGACTTCCCAGGGGTTAGAGAGGGCGGGACTGGGCAGGAACACCCCCCTGCCGCGGGGGGAGGCTTGGGCGGCCGCTTCCAAGAGGTTGGGGAGGCTGCCGAAGTGCGCCAGCAGTTTAAAGGAGAGGAGGAGGGAGCAGGCGAACATGAAGAGGGCTTTGAGGACTTGTACCCAGGTGGTCGCCGTCATCCCCCCTACCAGGACATAAAGCAGCATAAGGCCGCCTACCAAGGCAATGGAGAGGGCATAGGGGAAGCCGAAGAGCAACTCCATAAGTTTACCGGCGCCTACCATTTGTACCACCAAATAGAGGGTGGTAACGAGGAGGGAGTTAGCGGCGACGACGCCGCGTACCCCTTTGCCTTGGAAGCGGCTGGCGACGACGTCCGCCACCGTATAGCGGCCCAAGGCGCGGAGTTTTTCGGCGAAGAGGAGCATGAGGAGGGGCCAGCCCAGGAGGGTGCCGACGGCATAGACGATGGAGTCATAGCCTTGGACGAAGACCATGCCGGCGGCGCCGAGGAAGGCGGCGGCGGACAAATAATCCCCGGCTAAGGCCAAACCATTTTGCCAAGTCCCCACCCGCCCTCCTGCCGTAAAAAACTCATATACACTGCGTGTACGCCTTGCTGCCCGGAGGCTAAGGGCGAGGCTTAGGGCGACGAAGAGGAGGGGGAAGAAGAGTTTCACGGTTTGGCTTGGGGGGGTGGAGCTGGAGAGCTAGACTCTCCGGTGTAGGTTAGAGGTGGGGCTGCCGAGCTAGGGTGAGAGGGAGGAGGTAGCCTGGGGGTGGGTGCAAAGGCATAGAGGAGGCTGAGGGCGGCGCCGGAGGTGAAGAGGGCGAGGCCGCAGAGGATGGAGAGGGGCAGTCCGCAGCAGGGGCTATGGAGCCAAGGGGGGGCGAAGGCGACGAAGGCATAATAGGCGCCGGAGAGGAGGAGGACGAGGGCAGCGAGGCACAGGGGCAGACGCATAGCAGCAGTGGGGGTAGTGGGGGCAAACAGCAGCATACCAGCAAAGCAGGGGTGAGGGGGAGTGGTTTAGCCAAGGGTGGTGTGGCCTGTCCATTCCAAAAGTGAGGCATTCATTTTTTGAGGAAACGGGGAAGCTCCTTTTGTCCGAGGGGAGAAGAGGGGCGTTTCAACGAAGCGCAGAGCAGTTGGAGACGAGCAAGACAAACAACCCACGCAACAAAGGAAGGCACAATGAAAGGTGACTACAGTCGTTTGAGTTTTGATGCAAAGAAGCACTACCGTGCGGTGTTGATGCAGCAGGGGCGTTTGCAGTTGGACGCTGACTGGAACGAGCAGGTGCAAATAGCCGAGCACCGCTACAGCGCTTTTTTCCGCAGTCTGGTAGGCCGCAGCGGCACGCCCCGGAAGGAGGGGCGGATGTGCTTGGAGAAGGACGAGGCGGGCCAGCTTTTTCTGTCGAAGGGCATTTGTTATATTGACGGTTTATTAATTGAGAACGACGTTGAGGAGTGGGTGTCCATCCAGCAGAAGGGAGAGGATTTTCTCTGTTATTTGGAGGCCTGGACACGTGAAGTCAGCGCGGCGGAGGACCGTGGACTCATAGACTCAGCCATAGGCCTTGAGACGACGACGCGACTGAAAACCGAGTGGGCGCTTCGTTGTCAACGGGTGGACTGGGATGCAGACGCAGCCGCATTGTTTAGGGATGGAAAGTGGCCGACGGTGTCCGACAAGGCGTCAGAGAAACTGAAAGGGGATTGGTGGAAGGGTTTGAGCGAGGGGACGTTGAGGCGTGGCGCGGAGACGCTTAGCGTCAACAGCAAGGACAACCGTCTTTATCGTATTGAAGTGCACAGGGACGGTTCCGAAGCGTTTTTCAAGTGGTCCACCGACAATGCTTGCACCTGTGCTGAAGTGAAGGCTGTGGAGAACATGCATGCCTATGAGCTCACCAACCCGCATATGGACATACAAAAAGCCTTCATGGGTGCGAAGTGGATAGAGATAGAAGCAGTGGGCGAGCCGGGTTTTTTGCTCGACACGGAAGAAGTTTCGTTTGAGAACGGCCTATTGAGGCTTCCCGAGGGGCTAGAGAAGAAGCCCAAGGCGCTGATACGCCGTTGGGACGGTGTGGTATTCAAGGGAGAGGAGAGTTTCTTCAAGTTATTGGGCCTCCATTTTCATTTTTCCAAGGATGCCTTCTACCGTCATGGGGACTATTGGCTCATCCAAATAAGGGATGGGGAGATAGTGAATTGGGGGGACGAAGACGATAAGCCGGTGGAAGGGGTGGAGCGCCATTTTGCGGCCCTGGGGTTTGTTCATGATGACGGCGCCGGTTTGAGCCTGAAAGAGCCCTTGCATGTGGTGTTTGACTCCTTGGCGTCTCCGAGCCTTTCGACGACAGAGTTTGTTGAGATTGGGTCTCCTGGGACGCCCGCCACAACCGAGAGGCTAAAGGTGAACGGCGCCACAACCCTCCAAGGAAATTTGACGGGAACAACGGGCAGTTTTTCTGAGCCGACGAACCCCATGGAGCTTTTGGTGTTGGGTGTCAGCCCTCAAAGTCTCAACTTTGACTCTGGATTTGCCGATTCCAAAACCGTCGAAGTTTTTTCAAAGACGAGCTGGGTGGTTGGCGCCACACCGATTTGGCTCAGTGTAACGCCGGGATACGGCAGCGGCAATGCCGTGCTGACGGTGAGGGTGGACGCCAACACCGGAACCGCCCCACGCTCTGGAAGCCTGACATTCACAAGCGACGGCCATGTCCGAACACTGAAAATTACACAAGGGCCGCTTCCCGAACCTGTCATCAGCGGCTTTCTTCCTTCGGAGGCAGCCAACGGCAGCGCGCTAAGCATTTTGGGCGGCAACTTTGATCCAACAGCGGACAACAACAGCGTTTATTTGAATAGTTATAAGGTTACAGCGCTGGCCGCCACCGCCACGCAACTGACGGTGACGGTGCCCAAAAACAAGAATTGCAGCGGACTCATATCGGTGGTGGTGGGGAACAAAAAAGCCACTTCTGCCGCCAGGTTCAACTATGTGCCGACGGGTGTGGTCACCACCCTTGCGGGCAACGGCACACCAGACTATCTTGATGCCACAGGATTGGCCGCACGTTTCAACTACCCACGTGGCATTGCCATAGACAGTGCAGGCAACCTCTATGTAGCTGATACCTCGAACCAGCGCATCCGCAAAGTGACGCCGGACGGCGTCGTTACCACGTTTGCGGGCAATGGCACGCGAGGCTATGCCAACAACGATGATGGACTTAAAGCACAGTTTAATACCCCCAGTGGCCTCGCCATAGACAGTTCCAACAATCTCTATGTGGCGGAATATGGCAACCATCGCATCCGCAAAGTGACGCCAAGCGGTGTCGTCACCACAATTGCGGGCAGCACGAAAGGCTTTCTCGATACCAAAGTAGGAACGGACGCACAGTTTGAGAACCCCCATGACATCGCCATCGATGCTACAGGCAGCAACCTCTATGTGACGGACAGCTCTAACCAGCGCATCCGTAAAGTAACGTTGACAGAGCCCTACAACGTCACCACGTTTTCGGGCAGCGGCACGACAGGTTTTGCCGACGGCGCAGCAAACGTTGCAGAGTTTGAGTTCCCCGTTAGCATCGCAAGAGATTCTGCCGGCAACTTCTATGTGGCGGATAACAGAAGCTACCGCATCCGAAAAATATCGTCGTCGGGAGGGGTCAGCACCTTTGTGGGCAGCGGCAAACCTGATTTTGCCGACGGCCAGGGAACAGCCGCAAATTTTTTTAACATTTTTGGCATGGTTGCAGACACTTCAAACAACCTCTATGTGGCGGCTTATAGAAACTGCCGAATCCGCAGAGTGACGCCGGAGGGCATGGTCAACACGATTGCGGGCAACGGCTCGTCAGGCTCTGTCGACGGGACGGGAACTGCCGCACAGTTTGCTTCCCCTTATGGCATCGCGATAGACGCGCAAGGCGTCCTCTATGTGACAGAGGAGCACGGTCACTGCATCCGCAAAATTGTGTTGGAATGAAGGTGGACTTCTTTTGTATTTTTTGAGGGAGGGAAGGTGAGGGCCTTGGTGAAAGGCCCTCACCTTTCTGTTTCTTTCAGGCGGGGGTTTTCTTGGGCCTGCGGCCCGGCTGTTTTCAGAAATGGTTCTCTTGCCCTCCCGGGCGGGGTTATTGTTGCTGGGCCTGCGGCCCGGCCGTCTCCGCTGCGCGGCAGCAGTAGGTTGAAACTCGCTTCGCTCGTTTAACTCCGCTCCACTTCATGAGTCGTGAAAGCTTTGCTTTCCCGCCTCACACGTTCCGCTCCGTTTCGCCTACCGGCGAG
>WQYA01000070.1 GCA_009781495.1 Cystobacterineae bacterium | reverse complement strand
ACGGGGGAGGCAGGGCGCGCGGTGGTGAGGTGGGTGGAGGGGCAGGGGCTTGAAGGGGGGGACGGGGGGGGGGGGAGGTAGGGTAGGGGTTAGGGGGCAACCAGGCCTGGAGGTGTTTATGGAGGGTTAGGGCTACGGTTTGGGGGCTAGCCTCCTCCAGGGAAATACGGGCATTGGCTACGGCGGAGGGCCAAACTAAGGTGAGCCCCCTCCCTGCACTCTCCTCCAATAAAGCCAACTCCCCCGGGTAGTCCGGGTTAAGTTGGGTAGCCTTAGCCCTCACCAAGGTAGGGTGGCCTGAAAGCAAAAGGATTTGTGCAATGGGGCCGGCCTCGTCCTGCCAGCGCAGCCTCAACAAGCGCCTGTCCACCTGCGTACCGGAGCGGGGCCGCGTCCAGTCCTCGGGCGTGCTTTCTTCCCAAGCGAAGCGGGCGGCCCGGAGGTTTTTTCGGGCCTCCTCAACGGCCTCCAGGCAGGCTTGGAGCAGGGCTTGCTGCGCGGCTTCGTCAAAGCGTCCCATGGCGGCTATTTGGGCTTGCCACCGCTCGTCCACCCCCCCTAGGGAGCTGTGGCTGTGCGTAGGCACTGTCCAAACCTCCCCCCCTAGACGTTGCCTTAAAATGTCCACGAACCCTCCTGAAACCATTAAAATGTCGACAGAAAGCAGGCTCAACTCAAAGCCTTCGGCTTTCAAGACGACGGCCCGAGCATAGAGGGGGAGGGTTTGCTCCATGGCCTCGCTGCGAGGGGGGCCATAGCCGGCAATAACGATGGGCCAGCGGGGGACACGTATTTCGGCTTTAGCGGCGCCCACCTCCAGGGGGGTAGCAGCGGTTTGGGAGGAAAGCAGGCGTGGGGGGGAGGGGGGTCCCTGGGGGCATAGGGGGAGGGAGGCGAGGGCATAGAGGCCGCCCAAAAGCAAGACAACCAACATCCACAAGCGGTGGCGTCTAAAGGGGCTTAGACCGGTTTCAAGCTGAGATGAGCTGCTGCGACGCAAGTTTTTCGGCATCTTCACGCCCTTATTCCCATTAGAATGTCTCCTTCGGCCGTCCTCGACGGGCCGACAGGCCCGCCTGCGGGGTCCTCAGTCCGGGCCGCGTGAATCTGCTCGAAAACCTTGCGTCTCGCTACGCTCATCTCAACTTGAAACCGGTCTAGGGGGGGCGTAGGCATAAGGGGTTTTAAGCTTCTAGCAGGTTTTTTACAAAATTTTCACAAAGAGACTAAAGCGGGCGCCATGTGCGGAATTTTTGGAATAGCAGGACACAAGGAAGCGGCGCACCTCACCTACCTGGGCTTGCATGCGCTCCAGCACCGGGGGCAGCAGGCCTCGGGCATGGTGCTATGGGATGAAGGGGGCATACGCGAGGTGGTGCGTAGGGGCCTGGTAGTCGAGGTATTCGACGATAAAGCGCTACAATATTTAGGGGGCCCTAAGGGGGGTCTCAGCATAGGGCACGTACGCTACCCCAAGCGGGAGAAGCGCAGTTTGCAGAATGCGCAGCCTTTGTGCGTCACCTATGCGAAGGGCCCCTTGGGGGTGGCGATGGACGGGGCCTTCGTCAACTACGAGGAGGTACGCACGCAATTGGAGGAGAAGGGGGCCATATTCCAATCCGAGACGGACGCGGAGGCCGTCATGCACCTCATCGCGCACGCGAAGGCGGCCACGCTGGAAGCGGCATTAACGGAAGCTTTGCAGCGTTTAAAGGGGGGTTATGCCATGTTGCTTTTAGCGGAGGGCAAGTTGGTAGCGACGCGGGACGTCTATGGCATACGCCCTCTGGTATTGGGCAAGCGGGACGGCATTTGGGTAGTGGCCTCGGAGACGACAGGTTTGGACTTAATAGAGGCCCAATTTATACGCGAGGTAGAACCCGGGGAGGTGTGTGTTATTCGCGGGGAGGCATTGGAGAGCCACTTTCCGTTTGCGAAGGCCAAGCAAGCCTGTTGCGCCTTTGAGCACATTTATTTTGCGCGTTTGGACTCCGAGGTGTTTGGCTGCTCCGTGCACGAAGCGCGAAAGCGCATGGGGGCGGCGCTTTCCAGAATCCACCCGGTTGCTGCGGATGTGGTGATTCCCGTTCCGGACTCGGGGACGGCGGCCGCCATCGGCTATGCGCAGGCGGCGGGCATTCCCTATGAGCAGGGGTTGATACGCAGCCACTATGTGGGGAGGACGTTTATAGAGCCGCAGCAGAGCATCCGCAATTTTGGGGTGAAGTTAAAGTTGTCGGCGGTGCGCTCCGTATTAAACGGCAAGCGGGTGGTGGTGGTGGACGACTCCATTATACGCGGCACCACCTCCAAGAAAATTGTAGCGTTGTTGCGCAGTGTGGGGGCGAGTGAAATCCACATGCGCATTGCGAGTCCGCCGGCGGAGTGGCCCTGTTGTTATGGCATCGACACGCCCTCGCGGGCGGAGTTGATTTCGGCCTCGCACAGTTTGGAAGAGGTATGCACGCACATTGGCGCGGACACTTTGGCTTTTCTGTCTCCTGTGGGGTTGAAGGAGGCGATGCGTCCGGCCAATGGTTTTTGTGACGCCTGTGTTTCGGGCCGTTACCCGACGCAGTGGGTTTCAGAGGGCCCCTAAAAACCCCCTTAAGTCCTCAGCTAACGGTAACTCAAAACACAAGCTTTCCAAGCTGCGCGGGTGTATAAAGCGCAGAAGGCTTGCGTGCAGGGCATGGCGGGGCAGGCGCAGGCGCAGCCAGGCCTCCGGCTCCAAGCAGTGTTTGGAGAAGCGGTCAAAATACATTTCATCAGGGCCATATATTTTATCGCCGACAAGGGGATAGCCCTGGTGTTGAAGGTGTACCCTTATTTGGTGTTGTCTCCCCGTCAGGGGTATGCATTTGAGCAGACAAAAGGGGTCGCCCTCGCGCTCAAAGCGTTGCAGCACCTCCACGCGGGTAGTGGCGGCTTTGCCCCCCTCCGGCCCTCCCCCCTTGCCGACAACACGTACGGCAATACGGATGGAGGGGCTGCCTTCGGCGATGGGGGCCTCTATGCTGAAGTGGTTTTGAGGGGGGTGTCCCTCGGCAATGGCGAGGTATTCCTTATATACCTCCGAGGCGGCGAAGGCGCGCGCCATATGCCGGCCGGCCTCCAAGTTTTTGGTACACAGCAGAAGGCCGCTGGTTTCCCTGTCCAAGCGGTGGGCGGGGTGGGGAGGGGAGGGGTAGCGTTTGGCCAACTGCCCCACAAGGGTATGGTGGAAATAGCGTGCCGTAGGGTGTACAGGCAGCCCGGCAGGTTTGTTGAGGACGAGCAAGTCCTCGTCCTCGAAGACGGACTGAAGGGCCTCGGGGCCGGGGACGGAGGGCTCCTTGGGGAGGGTACGGCGGAATTCCAAGCGCATGCCGGGTTTCACAGGGGAGGAGGGTTTGAGGGAGGGGCCCAGTTGTTGGCGGATAAGGGCCTGCACGCGTTGGCGGGAGAGGCGGCGGAGTTTTTGGCACAAATAACGGTCCAAACGCCAGCCCGCATAGTTGCTTTCTACGACGAAGCTGAGCAGACAGGTGTCGGCGTCGGCCCCTTCTTCCCCCCCCTCCCCCGCCTCCTGGGTTAGCGCCTTTTCACCTTCCTCCCCACCTTTAAACCTGCTTGCCTCTGTGTCCATAGCCGCTGCATATAACACCGAGGCAGGGCATTTTGTTCAAGCGGAAGCTTTGCGCTGCACGGGAGCCCAACCATGCCGGGCCGCGCAAACTCCCGGGCGCTTCACTCAAAAACAACCCTGGCGAAACGGCCCGGCTGTTTTCAAAAAACATGTCTCCTGCCCCCTATGTGGAGGGGAATTTTAAACCCCTCTGCTGGAATAGCCGCTGGACACGGGGCATGCTTTTCAATAGGGTGTCGGCATGGGAGCTGGAGAGCTCAAACTGGAAATAAAGCAGCTGATTGTCAGTGCCTTGGAGTTGGAGGACCTCCAACCCGAAAACATTGTGGACACAGAGCCCCTCTTTGGGGAAGGCTTGGGTTTGGACTCCATTGACGCCCTGGAGTTGGGGGTGGCGCTGAAGAAAAAATTCGGTGTGACGTTTTCTGCAGAAAACACCGACAACAAGAAACACTTTGCTTCCATAAATGCCTTGGCAGCATATATAGAGGCGGAAAGCGGCCAATGACCAAAGACGAGGTTTTTTCCAAACTCAAAGAGGTATTGGTTTCCGAGTTTGGGCTTGAGGACAGCGAAGTGACGCCCGAGGCCAACCTTGCAGCGGACTTGGACTTGGACTCCATTGATGCGGTGGACTTAATTGTCAAAATGAAGTCCCATGTTTCAGGCAAAATAGAGCCGGAGCAGTTTAAACACGTCAAAACCGTCCAAAACATCGTCGACGTGCTTTTCCCGCTGGCACAGTGAAAATACTCTCCTATATGGCCGCAGTCCTCTACCCGGCCCTCGTCTTCTGCGGCCTCTTCGTATGGGGAATTCCCCTGCGCGTTTTCTGCCTGGCCTTGGCCGCTTTCGGCCTCCTTCTGCTTTTGGGCGCTGCCCATAAAAAAAAAATACCGCTGCCCCCCCTTCCGCTGCCCCGGGCCTCGGCCGCTTCCCCCTCTTCCAACCCCTCCTCCTGCTGGCCCTAGCCGCCCTCTGCTTTTTTAGCCATAGCCCCCTCGTCCTTAAACTCTACCCGGTTTTCGTTAACGCCCTCCTGCTGGCTGCCTTCGGTTATACGCTTTTTTTCCCCCCCTCCATGGCCTTCCGCTTCGCCCTCCTGGCGGATAAACTTAAAAAAGGCCCCCATAAAATAAAAGGCTCCCTCGGTGAAAAATATGTGGCCGCCTATTGCCGAAAAGTCACCCTCGCTTGGTGCCTCTTCTTCGTCCTCAACGGCAGCGTTTCGGCCTTTACCGTGTTTGCCTTGCCTGAGGCGGCGTGGGCACTCTATAACGGCGGCATTTCCTATATACTCATGGGGGCGTTTTTTGCCGTGGAGCTTGCTATACGAAACATAAAGGACAAAACCACCCCCAGGGCCATTCCCCTCTCCGCCTTTACCCCTACCTCCAGGAAAGCCGACGCCGTGCTGTGCTATTCCGGCGCCTTCAGCTCGGGCAAACACCTCACTTGGGCGGACTTTTTGGCCGGTACGGCGGCGCTGCGGAGGGTGGTGGAGGCCGCCCCCCAACGCCGTTGGGTTTTGTATTGCCAGGACTATGGGCACTTCCTCTTGGCCTATGCGGCTTTGCTGCAATGCAACAAGGAGGTTTGGCTGAGCGCCCACCTCTCCGCGGCCTATGTGGCGGAAATGGCCGCCGAGGCCCAGGAGGAAACCGCCTTGCTGTGCGACGACGAGGCCGCCTTGGGCTTTTGGCCGTGCAGCTTTTATGTGCCGCGTATTTTGGAGGCCCCCCTAACCCCCCCCCATAGCCAAGAGGCACCCCCCATCCATGCCCAGGCATCTCACATTGTTATTTATACCTCGGGGACTACCGGCAACCCCAAGGCCGTATGCCACAGCTTGGGGGAGTTGGAGGCCGACAATGCCTTCATCCTCGCCCAGTGGGGTGAGGAATTGCTGAAGCATAAACTGTGCTCTACCGTTAGCCCCCACCATATTTATGGGTTGCTTTATTCCGTTATGCTGCCCTTTACCCTCGGCATACCCTTTCGCAGGGAGCGCTTGGAGTGCGCGGAAAGCTTTGCGCAACTTGCCGGCGAGCCCCATTGCATTGTCAGCGTGCCGGCCCTGTTGAAGCGGGCCGTCGAGGTGGCCCCCGAGGGCGGCTTTGGCCTTGCTTCGCCGTGGCTTTTCAGCTCCGGCGGGGCCATTCCCCTTCAAACAGCGGCAGCCGTGGAGCGGGTTATAGGGGTATGGCCCATTGAAATTTATGGCAGTACGGAAACCGCCGGCGTCGCCTGGCGTCAGTCCAAAGCAGGGGCCGAGTGGACGCCCTTTGAGGGGGTACAACTGTGGAAAACCGAGGAGGGGTGTTTGGGGCTAAACTCCCCTTGCATAGGGGGCGAGGAGGGTTTTGTTACGGGGGACTTGGTGGACTTATTGGAGGACGGGCGCTTTTGCCTTCAGGGCCGCGCGGACGCGGTTGTCAAAATTGAGGAGAAGCGCGTTTCGCTGACGGAGGTGGAAAACCGCCTCCTGCTTTGCGGCCTCGTGGAGGAGGCGGCCGTGGTGGCCCTGGAGGACAAGCGCCAATTTTTGGCCGCCGCCGTGGTGTTGAATGCGGCAGGCAAAAAGCGTTTTGAAAACATGCCCAAGCGTCTCGTCAACGCACATTTTAGAGAGCACTTGCAGCCTTTTTTGGAGAATACGCTGATTCCCAAACGTTGGCGCTATGTGGAAGCGCTGCCCCAAAACCCCCAGGGCAAACGCCTCCAGCAGGAGGTGGCGGCGCTGTTTGCCCCCCCTGCTCCCCCTGCCCCCCTGCCTCCTCTACCTCCCCTACCTCCTCTACCCCCCCTGCCTCCTCTAGCCCCCTTGACTAAAACCCTCCTCCTGCCCCATGGGCTGGCGGCAAGCCTGAGGGAATATAGCCCCCCCCATACGGCCAGCGTTATGTTTTCCCTACCGGAGTCCTCCCCTTATTTTGACGGCCACTTCCCCGGGTTTGCCATACTCCCCGCTGTTGCCCAGTTTGAGTTGGTTTATGCCTGCGCCCGGCAGCTTTTTTCCCCGCCGGGCGAAACCCTTTTTGTCCACAGCGCGCAGCGTATTAAATTTATGGCGAGGGTAGCGCCGGACGCCCCGCTTTGCCTGGAGTTGCGTTTGGAAAAACAGGCCCCAGCGGCGCAAACCCCACAGCGGCTACGCTTTGCCCTCAAGTCCCCGGGAGGAGAAACGGTATATTCCACAGGGGCCATTGCTTTCCAAACCTCCAAGGGGCCCCCATGAAGCAGGGTTTCCTCATTCCACTTTATAACCACGCAAAGCCCCTCCATACCCTGGTAGCCCAACTCTACCCCCATGGGCTGCCCATTCTCATTGTGGATGATGGCAGCGACGAGGAGACGCAGCAGGCGCTTGCCCGAGTACAGGCGGACTTCCCCGGGGTTTGTGCTTTGAGGCTTGAAAAAAACAGCGGCAAGGGGGCGGCGTTTTGGGCGGGGCTTAGGAGGGCGCGGGAAATGGGCCTCTCCCACGTGTTGCAGGTGGACGCCGACGGGCAGCATGAGGTGGAGCGGGCGGGGTTTTTTTTCGAGGCTTCGGCAAAGCGGCCGGAGGCGCTCATTTGCGGTTTCCCCGAGTTTGACGAGAGTGCTCCGCTGCTGCGCAAAAAGGGCCGCAAAATTTCAAATGTGTGGACAAGCATCGTCTGCCTCTCGGGCGGCATCGCCGACGCGCTGTGCGGCTTTAGGGTATACCCCGTGGAAAAAACCCTCGGCATTTTTGAGCGCTGCCATGTGGACAAGCGCATGGCCTTTGACACGGAAATTTTGGTACGCCTCTCGTGGGCGGGTGTCCCATTGGTATTTTATCCTGTTAAAGTCCGCTATCCGCAGGACGGTATTTCGCACTTTCGGTTGTTTTGGGACAATGCGCGTATTTCGTGGATGTTTAGTCGTCTCTGTTGCGGTATGTTTTTGAGGCTGCCGGTTTTGTTGCTGCGTAAGCTGAAGTGAAAGGGTTTATTTTTGCCCTCCGGGCGGGGTTTTTGGTGCTGGGCCTGCGGCCCGGCCGTTTCCAAAAACAATTCTTTTGCCCTCCGGGCAGGGGTTCAGTTTCTCACTTTGAATGTTTTTCTTAGGCCCTGGCGGGCCCGCCTTCTTCCCTCCCTTTGTGCGTCAGTTTTCGCCTACCGGCGAGTCACTT
>WQYA01000069.1 GCA_009781495.1 Cystobacterineae bacterium | reverse complement strand
GATCAAGTAAAGAGTTCGAGGGGGTCGCGAGTGCTGCAGGAGCCCCCGGCAGGGCCCCAGAGGGTGTTTTTTTGGTTACTTTTTTGTCACACAAAAAAGTGACTCGCCGGTAGGCGAAACCTGACGCACAAAGGGAGGGAAGAAGGCGGGCCCGCCAGGGCCTAAGAAAAACATTCAAAGTGAGAAACTGAACCCCTGCCCGGAAGGGCAAAAGAATTGTTTTTGGAAACGGCCGGGCCGCAGGCCCAGCAAGGCACCTAAAATAATCAAGCCGCCTGCAAGGCAAAATACCCCCCCTTAGGGGTTAGAGTTAGCCCGCGGGCGGGCAATAAGGGCCGCCACAAACCCCGCCCCAAAACCATTATCAATATTGACAACACTCACATTGGCCGCGCAGGAGGACAGCATGGTATGTAAAGCAGCCATACCCCCCTGGTGTACCCCATAGCCTATGGAGGTAGGTACGGCGATAACGGGCGCCTCTACGAGGCCGCCCAGCACGGTAGCCAGGGCGCCTTCCATGCCGGCCACGGCCACTACAGCGTGCACTTTGCGCAGTTTGGGCAACTCGGCCAGCAGGCGGTGCAGGCCGGCCACACCCACGTCGCACAGCCGCAATACTTGGGCGCCCATGGCCTCGGCCGTCAGCGCCGCCTCCTCGGCCACGGCCAAGTCCGAGGTGCCGGCGCATACCACGGCCACGGGGCCCCCCTCCGGCAAGGGCCCCTGCTGCAAGTGAAACAAGCGTGCCCTCTCGTCATAATTCGCCGCGGGGAAGGCCTCCAAAAGCGGCCCTGCCTTTTCAGCGGACAGGCGGGTAATGAGGACGGACTGCCCCGCCCCGGCCAGGGCCTTTGCCACCTCAAGGCATTGGGCGGCTGTTTTAAACTCCCCCAACACCACCTCGGCAAACCCCTGGCGCAGGCAGCGGTGAATGTCCACGCGGGCCTCCTCAAGTTGGGCATAGGGCCAGGCGGACAGGGCTTCGAGGGCGTCTTCAACGCGCAAGCGGCCTTGGGCTACCTGGCTAAGCAGGGTTTTAAGGGTAGTTTTATTCATAAGCTACCCCCAAGCTGTCATGGCTTTAGGGGCTTGTCCAGTCGTGCCTTGCCTCAAAAGGGCATGCGCCAAATGTGGTTTTGCTCGTTGGTCCACCCAAAGCGGCCCCCCTCCCCCCGAGTTAGCTCTACCAGGGGGCAGCCTGCGTCATGCGTGAAAAACAGCAGCGGGAGTTTTTCATAGAGTTGGGCTTTCTCCTCCGTCAGCAACTCGGAAAAACGCTCATAGCCGGAGCAAATGGGCAGGTGTATCCACGGCCTGCCCATGACCAAGTCCGAGGAAAATACGAGGGGGCGCTCCCCTTGGGTGGGCTTGAGTTCCGCCAGCAAAAGCCCCGGCGTATGCCCGTCGGAGCAACGAAAACGCATATGCCGGCTCAGCCAGGCCAGTTGCGTATCGGCCACGTGTACATAGGGCAGGAGAAAGGACTCGTCCGCAAGGCTCAACTCATCCGCCAAGCAAAGCCGTCCACTGTCGGCAAGCAGGCCCGGAAGCTCGGGAATATAGGAGGCTGCGTCGCGGGCAAGCGGGCGTGTCGCCCTTGCAAACTGGCGGCGGCTCAGCACATAGCGCGCCTTCGGAAAACGCAAGGTGGGGTGGCCGTTTTTGTTGCGGGAAAGCAGGCCGCCGGCATGATCGAAATGCAAGTGCGAGAGGACAACCACGTCAATGTCCTCCTCCCCTAACCCCAGTTGGGCCAACTCTGAAAGCAAGGCATAACCCTCGCCCCCAATGCCATAGCGCTCCTTAAGCCTGGGCGGAAAAAAGTCGCCGATGCCCGCCTCAAACAACACCCGCTTGCCCTCCAACCCCTCCGCCAGAAGGCAACGGCACGCCAAGGTAATGCGGTTGTTTTCGTCCGGTGTGGCCCACTGTTGCCACAAGGCCTTGGGGGCATGTCCGAAAAGCCCCCCCCCGTCCAGCTTATATGCATTGCCTGACAGCGCTGTTAAAAGCACGACACCTTCTCCACTCTAAGCAACCTATGAAGACTCATGGAAGACTTCATAAAGGACATATGCACGAAACCAGCCTCCGTCTGTGGAGCCAAATACGCTGCCTGCGCCACCACTGCCGCAGGCTCCCCCACCCTAGCCACCATACCCACCCTTGGTACGCTTTCAAGGGTTTTCTTCATAAACTTCTTACACAAGGCGCACTCATGCCACTCCTCAACTGGGCCCCCTCAAAAAACCCTGGGAAGCAGGGCCTAAGCCGGTTATTGGCTGCCTATGCATACCCTTGTGGTGGGAGACATACACGGTTGCCTTCAAGAGTTTGACGAGTTGTTGCGGCTTTCGGGTTTGCGTAGGGGGGAGCCCTTGGTATTGGTGGGGGATATGGTAGCCAAGGGCCCCGACAGTCTAGGGGTACTTCGCCGTATGCGCGAATGGAAGGCCCGGGCCGTGCGCGGCAACCATGACTTTCACCTGCTGCGCTATAGGCGCGAGCCCGAGCGTTTTCCGAAGTTGGCGGCCCTGGGGAAAAGTTTTGGCGAGGAGGAGTGGCAGCTGCTGGAGGCCCTGCCGCTGTGGCTGCGTATAGACGACAAGCACGTTGCGGTACACGCAGGTTTTTTGCCGGGCCTTGCCTTGGAAGAACAAAACCCTGAGACGATGATGACGCTGCGCTCCATGGACAGCGCGGGCAAGCCCACCTCCAGGCTGGACGGCACGCCCTGGGCGAAGCTTTGGCAGGGGCCGCCGCACGTTTTTTTCGGCCATGACGCGAGGCGCAAGCTGCAAAGCTACCCTTGGGCCACGGGCCTGGACACCGGTTGCGTCTATGGCGGCGCCCTCACCGGGTGTTTGTTGCCCGAGCACATACTGTTTCAGGTACCCGCCCGGCAACGTTGGGCCCCTACGGAGGATGAAGGCCCCCCTCTTTCTATGCCCCCCCTAAAGCCCTAAGAGGAGGAAGTGGCCAAGGTCGGACTTGAACCGACGACCTGCGGATTATGAGACCGCCGCTCTAACCAGCTGAGCTACCTGGCCGAAAAACATGTTTTGGCCTTCTAGCGGGAGTTGGTGTTGGGCGCAAGGCTTTGCTGCATGTTTCCCTTTTAGGGTGGGGTGGGGCTGTGGGCGGGGGGGGAAGGCTGAAAATTGACTTTAGGGAGCAAAAGTAGATAGACGGAGAGGGTATTTTATGCAAGCAATGTGCTAACCTGTTAGATGATTCTTATGTTTCAAGCGTAGAATTCATTTCCAAAAGGGGCCACATTGAACAGGTTTGGGGGCTTAAAACACATATTTTGGCGGTTGGTTTAGAGGGACTTAATAGACGCACCTTACTTCGGTGCTATGAAGATTCTAAGAAACTTTTGTTTCGGGAGGTGGAATTGACGCCCAATTTTGAGCCTTTTTCTGAGGGGCGGTTGTTGGTTGTGGATGATGATGAGCATGTTTTGAATGCGGTTTGCCGGCTGATGAAGGCAGGGGGATGGGAGATACATACGGCATTGGGGGGGGAGGAGGGCCTGGAGCTGTTCAACCAGTTAAGGCCGCAAGTGGTGATTTCGAGTTACCAGATGCATGGCATGGATGGGACAGCGTTTCTGTCGAAGATACACGCCATAGATTCGAAGGCACAATGCATTGTACTCACGAGTTTGCTGGAACAGCTTGCGACGCAGGATACGGCATTGGAGGCTTTGGTTTTTAGGTTTGTATTCAAGCCATGGAATGAGACGCAGTTTTTTCTAACCGTACAAAGCGCCTTCAAGCAATATGCGCTGGAGAGTGAGAATGAGCTTTTCCATGGTTTAACCTACCAACAGAACCTTGACTTAAGGGCGTTTAACCTAAGGCTTGAGCAGAAGATATTGGAGAGGACGCAGCAACTGAGTGTTGCGAAGCGAGAATGGGAGAGCACTTTTGACGCCATAGAGACGCCGTTGGCGCTGGTGGACACTGAGGATTTGCGTTTGCGTCGAATCAACCGAGCCTATGCGCAGCAAGCGCAGCGTGCGGTGGGAGAAGTTTCGGAGCGCCAGCGTTGTTATGCATTTCTTTTTGGGAGGGAGTCGGTCTGCGCGGAGTGTCCTTTGTCGCCGGGGAAGGAAAATCTTCGTCATGGAAAAACCTTGCAGGCGGAGATTCGGAACAATGACAGAATCATCAACCTCCATGTATACCCAATGGATGAAGGGAAAGTTTCTATTTGTTCCTATCGCGACATATCCGAGGAGCGGGCGATGTATAGGCGTTTAGCGGAGACGGAGAAGATGGTAGCCGTAGGGCACCTTGCCGGTGGGGTAGCGCATGAGATAAACAACCCCCTCTCGGGGATATTGGCTTTTATACAACTCATGAAACGGGACGAGTGGCGCACCCCCAGGGACATGGAGTTGTGTGGATTGATTGAAGAGAGTGCGCTTCGTTGCAAGAGGATAGTGGAGAGTCTGCTGCAATTCAGCCGCAAATCTCGAATAGAGGACAAGCGGCTTTTGGATTTGGGGAAGTGTGTGGAGGATGCGGTGGTGTTGTTTCGCGCTCAAGTCTTGGACTTTCCGAAGGCGGCGGTGGTATTTTCTACGGAACGCAAGCTTCCGAAAGTCTATGGCCATGCTGGGCAAATTGGGCAAGTGGTATTGACGCTTTTGCAGAATGGACTGCAGGCGCTCAAAGAGAATGTTGGGACATTGAGCGTCAAAGTTGGCCAGAGAGACAGTGACTGTTTTTTCAGCATCAGCGACGATGGCATAGGGATTGCGGAAGCGCATTTGCCGCACATTTTTGAACCTCATTTCACGACGAAACCTGTGGGCAAAGGAACAGGCCTCGGTTTGTCCATTGCCTACCAAATTGTGAACGATCATGGCGGGAAGATTGAAGTGAAAACCGCAGCGGGGATTGGAACCACATTTGAGGTTTTATTCCCTGCGCAATGTGAAGGGGGCGATAAGCAATGACACCTCAAAGCAACACGAAAGTACTCGTTGTAGATGATGACAAAGTTGTGCTTCGAGCTGTTATGGAGATTTTGCAGAGCGATGGCTACCAAGTGGTGGCCATTGATGATGCGGTTGAAGCGCTGGCGGCCCTTCAAGACACCAGCATTGATGTGGCCGTATTTGACATTAAGATGCCCAACCTTTCGGGGATGGATTTGCTGCGTGCATTGAAGCAGATTCGTCCGGAAGTAGAGGTGTTGATGATGACGGCCTATGCCACCGTAGAGACGGCAGTAGAAGCGGTGAAGATGGGGGCCTATGACTATTTAACCAAGCCCTTTGAGAACATTGACTTGTTGTCGATGTCCGTTCGCCGCGCCGCAGAGAAGAAAGCGCTTTATGACAGGACGTGCGAGTTGGAAAAGGCGCTGCATGCGCGCACCCAATTTGAGAATTTGATTGGCCAGTCCCAGCAGATGCGCCAGGTTTTCAAACTCGTCGAAACCGTCAGCCATTCGACGGCCACGGTTCTCATTCAGGGCGAAAGTGGAACGGGCAAGGAGTTGGTGGCCCAAGCCATTCACTATAGGAGCCCTCGCAAGGAGAAGCCTTTTGTTGCCGTCAACTGCTCTGCTTTGACAGACACTTTGTTGGAGAGCGAGTTGTTTGGCCATCTTCGAGGGGCTTTTACGGGGGCGATTGGCAACAAGAAGGGTTTATTTGAGGCCGCCGATGGGGGGACTATTTTTCTGGATGAGATAGGGGACATTTCTGCTGCAACCCAGGTGCGCCTCTTGCGTGTGTTGCAAGAAGGCGAGGTGAAGCGGGTGGGGGCGAATGAGTCCACGCGGATTGACGTACGCGTCATTGCCGCTTCCAATGTGGATTTGCAGCGCGCCAAGGAGCAGGGAAAATTTCGCGAGGATTTATTCTACCGTTTAAATGTTATTTCCATAACCTTACCACCCTTACGCGATAGGCCTGAAGATGTCCCTTTGTTGGTACACCACTTTTTAAAAATATATTCAGAGAAGCTGGGGAAGAAGCCGATGGGGATTTCGCCCAAGGCCATGGAGGCGCTGACATGCAGCCGCTGGGAGGGGAACGTGCGCGAGCTGGAGAATGTCATTGAGAGGGCCCTTGTGCTTTGCAGCAAGGAGGTGGTGGATGCGGAGGACTTGCCCAGTGAGATTTTGCAGCCGCAGAAGGCGGCAAGGGACATTGAAGTTTTCAGCCTGGCGCACCTGCCCTATATCCAAGCCAAGCGTTTGGCCAGACGTGCTTTTGAGCGGCGTTATTTGAGTGTTTTGCTTGAGCGCAGCGGCCACAACATTTCTTCGGCAGCCAGAGCGGCAGGGGTTGACCGCTCCAATTTCAGGAGACTGCTCAAACAATATGACGTATTGGGCAAACTCGACAAGAGCAAACTCAAAGAGGATTTTGAGCTTGAGGAAGAGGCGTTTGCAGGCCTGGGCCAGGTGGGGCTTTCACACGTCTAGGGCAAATAGGCTTGGGCGAGTTTCCAATAATTTTGGGCGGAGTGTTGGAGGTTTTCAATTTCTTCGTCGGCCAGTTGGCGGATGAGACGAGCGGGGGAGCCCATCAGCAGTGAGCGCTCCGGGAAAGTTTTGTTGGCGGGCACGAGGGCTCCTGCGCCGACAATACTGAATGCGCCTATTTGGCAGTTATCCAGGAGAATGGCCCCCATGCCCACCAGACAGCATTCCCCTACCCTACAGCCGTGCAGGAGGGCCCTATGGCCGACGGTACAGGCTTCTCCCACGTGCACGGAGGAGACATTTGTGGTGGCGTGGACAATGCAGGCTTCTTGGAGGTTGGAGCCTTTGCCTATGACGATGGCGCCGCAGTCGCCGCGCAGGACGCAATAGGGCCATAGGGAGACGGCCTCCTCAATGCATACTTCGCCGATGAGGAGGGCGCTGGGGTGGATAAAGGAGAGGGGTGCTATAGAGGGCCGGTGGTTTAGAAAGGTTTCAATAGGCATAGCGAGTTGGGTACTTTGTTTTTGTTTTGCGTGCTATGGTTTTAGGCTGCAAGAGTTTTGATATGTGCGCACGCAAGCATGACGAAGACGGCACCCCTGTTGAAGCCCGGAGGTTGGGCCCCAAGCCTTCTATGCAGCGTTTGCGTCTGGTGGGGGAAGACGAGGGCTCCCCCTACCCGAAGGCCTCTTTGTGGCTGCGAGGTGGGGCGCGTCTGGTGGACTTTGTATGGGCGGGCATTCTCATTTTTTATTTAAAGGAGTTGGGGGTTGTATTGGCGATGCTTTATTTGCTGTTTGCCGACGGTTTGTTGAAGGGGCAAAGTCCCGGCAAGCGTATTTTTGGGGTACGTGTGGTACACGTGCCGACGCGGCGCCACGCGCATTTTCGTGAAAGTCTCTTACGGAATGCGGCATGGGGGTTGTTGTTGACTTTGCACTCATTGAAGGACTTTGGGCACATTGCGGTGGGGGCAGGTTTTTTGTTTTATGGGCTTTTAGAGAGTTGGCGCATATGGAGGGAGCCCTTAGGGTGGCGCAAGGGGGACCTATGGGCGCAAACCCAAGTTGTGGACGGCAAGGCCATGGACAAACAACTCAAGTGGCAAGGCCTGCCCTCCCTCCCCTCAGCCTCTGGGCGCACAGTAACAGGCTGCCATGGAGAGAATGTTTCCAAAAGTCCCTAAGCGTATTTTTTTCTCATGCAGGGGGGGGTTATTGGGCCTGCGGCCCGGCTGTTTTTAAAAACAATTCTTCTGCCCTCCCGGGGCGGGGTTATTGGTGCTGGGCCTGCGGCCCGGGCTTTTCCGCTGCGCGGGCGCTGTAGGTTTCGCCTACCGGCGAGTCACTTTTTTGTGTGACAAAAAAGTAACCAAAAAAACACCCTCCGGGGCCCTGCCGGGGGCTCCTGCAGCACTCGCGACCCCCTCGAACTCTTCTGCTACT
>WQYA01000068.1 GCA_009781495.1 Cystobacterineae bacterium | reverse complement strand
TGTTTTTTTGGTTACTTTTTTGTCACACAAAAAAGTGACTCGCCGGTAGGCGAAACCTACGGCAGCCGCGCAGCGGAGACGGCCGGGCCGCAGGCCCAGCACCAAAAACCCCGCCCGGGGGGGCAAAAAAACCGTTTTAAAAACAGCCGGGCCGCAGGCCCAGCACCAAAAACCCCGCCCGGGGGGGCAAAAAAACCGTTTTAAAAACAGCCGGGCCGCAGGCCCAGCAATACCCCCCCCCTGGAAGGGGAAAAGAAACGCTTTTAACCCCCGCCCGGAGGGCAAACCATCCCCCCCTGAATGTTGCCATTAAAAAAATATAATTTAACAGAAATATGGTTTTTTTAACAACAGTCGTTTTAGGGAAGGTAAGGGCGGAAGCACTTATTTTTAAATCTGTTTGCCTAAAAATTTTCAAAACCCCCTTGCCTGTTGAGAGGCATCCAGAAGGCTTTTGGGAAAAGCAATGCCAAGTGCTAGGAGTTATGAGACAAGGGTACAAACTCATCCAGCCTGGGCGGTTTATATGGCGAAGTTTGAATGAGGTATTTGTGAAAAAAAAGGCGCTGCAAAAGGATACGGAAGCGTGGGCTCACTTCAAAATGCTGTTTGGCCAAGGCTTCTTGATGAACTCGGCTTTGAGGCAACTGTTCCGTTTGTTGCTGCGCCTGGAGTCTCCCTGGTTTGAACAAGAAGGTTTCATATGGCTGGAGGATTTGGCGCATTGGATGTGGCAGTCTGGGCGCGTCCCCAAGTCCGTGCTGACAGACAACCGCTCTCTGGCGCGCGCACGCTTGTTGCATGCAGCGCTCAAAGCCAAGCCTGCGCTGCACGAAAAGCTTCAGAGCTTTGCGGCTTATGTCGTCAAAAGCATGGATGTTGCGCATATGCTGACGGACACCGGCCTTCCTGGCCACCATGCTTTCGGCAGTGAAATTCTCGACAGATTCATGCTGAATGTGTTGCCGACGCCTCCTGCCGGCCAGGAGTTTTCTTCTTTGTTGATGCGGCTTTTCCCCTCAGAGCGTGCGGTTGGGCGTTTTGAGGGTTTGGGGGTTGAAGGACAAACTCTTTTAAACCATGCCTTTTTCGGCGAAGAAAAAGCCCTGGCGCAACACTGGAAGGACCAGATGCGAAGGGCTTGCCGCGTGCTTGCCATGCGCATTTCGGCCAGTGGCCTGGCCAACGACGTTGACGAGCGCGTGGACAAAACGCGCTCTGGCGACAAGTCCCCTTTCCTGAAACTTCCAAGCCTCATTTTTTCCTATGTGGAAGAGCCAGCAGAGCCCAGCGAAAAAGCAGAGCCCAGCAAAAGCGGCAAGCACCCCAAAATGGAGGACAAAGAAGCTCAAAAAACGGCCTGCCGCGAGAACATTGCCTCGTGTCGCCGCGTTGTGCGGGAAGTCATGGACTCCCTTAACCATACCGGTATTAGCGTGGACTTAGTCTACCGTTTGGACTTGTTAAGCCGCCGTTTAGATCGCCTCTATGCCCTGGTTTCCCTATGTGCCTCTACCCCCCCCGAGGGCATGGGGCTTAAGCTGGTAGGCACCCTGGTAAGGGGTTGCGAGAAAGACAGAAGCTTGGGGGAGTTGATTCGCCGCAACAGCCGGTTGTTGGCGCGCCGGGTGATTGAGAGCGCCGGCCAGAGCGGCGAGCACTATATTACGCAAACACGCACGGAGCAGTTTCAAATGCTGGCTTCGGCTGCCGGAGGCGGCGTGTTGGCGGCCATTGCTGTTGTAATTAAGGCAAGTTTGCACCTCATTCACGTGCTGGCCGAGACGCCCCTGTTTAAGGGGCTTGCTTCGGGCTTCAACTATGCCGGCGTCTTTGTGACGATGCAGCTTTTGGGGTTTACGCTGGCCACCAAACAGCCGTCCATGACGGCGGCCACTTTGGCGGGCGCCCTCAAGGAATATACCAGCTCCAGCGAGGCTGAAAAACGCTCTCTAACCTCTTTGGCGGAGTTGGTGGTGCGCACCATTCGCACGCAGTTGTTTGCGCTTTTGGGCAACGTAGGCCTCGTCATTCCCGCCGCGCTGCTGATAAACATGGGCCTGCAAAGCTGGGCAGGGCACGCGCTGCTGACGGCAGAGGAAGCCAAAGAAAGCCTTCTGTCCTTTCACTTTTATGAGAGCCGAAGCTTGGCTTTTGCTGCGCTGACAGGCGGCTACCTTTGGTTGTCGAGCATTCTGGCCGGCACCATGGAAAACTGGGTGGTATTCCGCAAGTTGCCCGAAGCCATTGCGAGCAACCGCAGGTTTAAAAAGCTGCTGGGGGAGAAGCGTACACGTTATCTCGGGCAATTTATCCTCAAAAATGCTTCGGGCCTAGCGGGGAATATTTCCCTAGGGTTTATGTTAGGGCTAACACCCGCCATAGGCCTATTTTTTGGTATGGATTTAGACATACGCCACATTACTTTTGCGGCGGGCCAGTTGACATTTGCGGTGACCAGCATGGGCGTCGACGTCCTGAGGACGCCGGAATTTCTGTGGGCCTTGGGTGGACTTGCCGGCATTGCGGCGTTGAATTTCGGCGTCTCCTTCTCCCTGGCTTTGGTGGTGGCCTTGCGCGCCAGGGACGTGGGCTTTTCGGGAGATCGCCGCCTCGTTAAAAAAGTTTTCAAACACTTCTTGGAGCGGCCCTTGGACTTTGTCTTTGCCCCCAAAATGGAGCTTGCCCCTGCTGCTTCAGAGGCAGCTGAGTCGCCCGGCAATTCAGAGGAGGCGCCTCCCGGCGCCAACGGCGGCGGCCCCTCTGGCTAGGCCAAGCCGTCTGGCCCTGGCCCTTCGGAGGAGGCTCCGCCCGGTGTGAATGGGGCCCCCCCTCCGCCTGGCCAAACCAACCCCCTACCCAATCCCCCTAAACCGGTTTCTTCAACAGGGCCTTCAACTCTCTATAGTTGGTTTTGCCGCTGCCCAGGAGGGGGATGGTGGGAAGGTGGACAAGGCGGCGTATGGAATAGAGGGCCGAGAGGCCGGCGGAGCGCAGGGCCGCATTCACCTCTTTGGCCGAGAGTTTCATGGGGGAGAAGACGACAATTTCCAGGCCGGCTTCCTCGGGGCTGGCTTCCACAGCGAGGGAGGGGCCATCGGCGGGGCTGTCGGCGCGTCCCGAGAAGGCCGCAAGCAGCGTTTCCTCAATTTGCGGCAGCGAAATCATCTCTCCGCCGATTTTGACGAAGCGTTTGAGGCGGCCCTGGAAGAAGAGGCGTCCCGTGTTGTCCTGGCTGACCAAGTCGCCGGTGCGGTACCACATTTTGTCCTCAAAGGCCACGAAGGGGGAGGGCACGTCCCCCAAATAGCCGTCAAAAATGTTGGGGCCGCGCACCAGAAGCATGCCGGTTTCATCCGTTGAGGCGAGCCCGAGAATGCGGCTGTCCTCCTCGCGTACAATGGCGGTTTCCACGGACTCCAGCGGGTGGCCGATGCTGCCGGGGAGGACGTCCCAGGGCCGGTTGACGGAAATGGCGGGCGAGCATTCCGTAATGCCATAACCCTCACAGAGGGCGGCGTCGGGGCATTGGCGCGCGAAGGACTCATAGACGTGCTCCGGGCATTTTTCCGCGCCGACAAAAGCGAAACGCATGGAAGCCAGCGCATCGGTGCCTTGTGCACGCTCCAGGAGGGCGGCGAGGAAGGTAGGGGGGCTGGCGAGGAGGGAGAGTTTGAAGTCCTTTACCATCGCCACCAGAGGCCCCGGCTCCGTAGGGTTGGGGTAATAAGCCGCGCGTAACCCCAGACTCAGCGGCAGCACAATGTCCACCAACAACCCAAAGGAATGGAAAGTCGGCAGCATGGCCAAAATGGTGTCCCTGCGCGTCACCCGCAAAGCTTCCATAGCGTCCTTGGCATTGGCCATCAGGTTGCGGTGGTTGAGGGGGACGGCCTTGGGGAGGGCCTCCGAGCCGGAAGTAAACAGCACCGCCGCCACCTCCGGAATGGGAAAGCCCTCCAGCGAGCGCAGGAAGCGGGCCTTGAATGCGCTGCCGATTTTTTGCGCAAAACTCAGCGACTTGGCCATTTTTTCGAGGGGCTGCCACTGCACGGGAATGTTTTGAGGGGCAAAACCCTGGCGCTTGAGCTTGTCCAACAGCGCCGAAGCGGTGAGGACGTGTTGTATTTCTCCCAAAGCCACGCAGTGGCGCAAATTGGTTTCCCCCACCGTCCAGTTGAGGAAGACGGGGGTTTTTCCGGCCAGCATGGCCGCCAGCCAAACGACAGCGACGGCGGGGGCAGCCGGCAGCATGACGCCGATGCGTTGGCCTTGCAGGGGGCGCAGGACATGGGAGAAGGCGAGGGCGGCGGTGAGGATGTCCCTGCGGCTGCGCAGGGAGTTGCGCTCCGCGCAAAGGGGCTCCCCCGGGGCCTTGCGCACCAGGGCAAAAAAGGCCTCGGGGATGTTGGACGCCCCTTCACCGGAGAGGAGGAGGGTTTCATTGGAGGCGGGGGCAAACCAGCCCTCGGGTACGCCGCCTTTGAGGACTTCCTCGCCGAGTTTGCCCGCGGCGGCCGCGAGGCAGTCCCCCACGGTGACAATGGACACCAGGCTGGGGACGGCAAACCCCTGCACGGCCTCCAGGCGGGGGCCCAACTCCATGAGGCCCAAACTGTCCATACCGATGTCCGCCGAAAGGCGTGTGGCCTCCTCCAACGGGTGCTCCGCGGGGAGTTGAGCGACTTCGCGCACCGCCATATAGACGGCTTCGCGCACGGCGGGGGGGACAGAAATTTCGCCCTGTGTGGCGCCGCGCTCCACAAACTCGGCCAGGGCATAGGGGGTGTTGCCCTGCCAGAAGAAGCGCGGCACCGCCATGGCCGGGCGCTCCGCCTCGGCATAGAAGGCCTCCAGCCAGGGGTTGAGGACGAGTTTGTCGCCGCAGCGCGGGAGGTCGGCAGGCTCCACAAACTCCACCTTCACCTCTCTGCGTGGGGTGAAAAAAATGAAGTTGGCCAGCAGGGTGACGACGCCGCGCAACAGTTGTTTGAGAAGGGAAGGCGCCCGCCCCCTCCCCGCATAGCTAAACCCACTCCCCCACAAACCGGTGGTACGCACCAAAACCACGCGCAGGCCCGGGTGGTTGCGCAGAATTTCCGCGGTGCCGGAGCTGCCGCCGATGGTTTCCCGCTTGGAGCGATAGAGGTGTCCCGAAGGATAAAGCAGCACCGAGTCCCCGTTGTGCAGCGCATGGGCAATGGCCTTCATTCCGGCATCCAGCGCGCTTTTGCCCTCAAAGCCCTTTTTGCGTATGTCCGGAATGCGCACTGCGCCCGCGAGTTTGGAAGCCAGCCTGCCCAAAAGCCCCCGCGTCTGGTTTTCGTCGGCCAGGGGGCGGGGGGAGACGCCGGCCAGCAGGGAGTAGACGTTGATGGGGTCTACCAGGGCAGGGTGGTTGGGCAAGAAGAGGATGGGGGCGCTGGGGGTGGGGGCAGGAATGTCCTCCATCCCATAGACGCTGATTTTATAACGTAACCCAAGCCCCAACCGCACCAACACCCCCAAAAAGTTGCCGCGCGTGTCCGCGAGGGTTTTTTCCGGCAAGTGGTGCAGTTGTTTTTGTGCCCAGGCCAGGAAGGCAAAAATGCCAAACCCCGCGAAAGCCAGCAGCAGGGCAGGGGGGAGGAAACCGAGAAGGGAGAAGACGAGGCCGGACAGGAGGATGGCCAGGAAGGAAGCGAAGTTGGAGATGCCGAGGATTTTGCCCTTCTCCTTCGCGGCGGGCCGAATTTGAATAAAGCTGACGAGGGGGATGAGATAGAGGCCGCCGAAAACCCCGGCCAAAGTGAAGCTGACAAACAGCCAGGGCAGCTGCAGGGGGGAGGGCAATTTGGGGGCGAAGGCCGCAGCCACAAGCCCCAAGGCCATACCGGCGCCGGAAGGCAGCATAAAGCGCCGCCACACGCCGGCCTCATAGCGCCCGGCGAGGACGGAGCCCACACAAATGCCGACGGCCAGCACCGCGGAAAAGAGACTGCTAAGGGTGAGGGAGAAGCCGAGCCTCACGCCGAGGTTGGGAATGCACAGGAGGACGAAGGCGGAAACGCCATAGAAGAAGGCCTCTCCGGCGAGGGCGAGGAAGAGGGGGGCGTCCTTGTTTTTGCATTCAACGGCATGGAGGACGGAGTCCTTGGGGCCAAGCCAGGGGAAGGGTGGGTTAAGGGCAGGGGGTTTAGGGGGGTTTTGGCGTATGCCATAAGCCGCGGCAATGCCGACAAGAGAAACCAGCGCCGCGAAGGCCCCAACAGCGACGCGGCCGAAAGGCAAGTGCCCCTGGGGCAGCCATGGCCTCATGAAGGAGGGCGCAGGCAACTCCAGGACAAGGCCGGCCAAAGCGATGCCGAGCAGAATGGTGGCGGTGGTTGCCAGCTTCAGCCAGGCGTTGACTTTGGGGACTTCAGCGGCGGGAAAATTTTCAGGAATGGCGCCGTTGAGGGCGGGGCTGAAGAAGGTGGACTGCAAGCCCATGAGAAAAACCACGGCCACCATACCCCACCAATGCGAGACGAAGCCCGTGGCGCAGAGGACAAAAATGCCCAGCAGCATGGCCGCCAACTCCACATATTTGGAGCGTACAATGACGCGCTTTTTGGGAAAAGCGTCGGCGAGCCACCCGCCCCAAGCGGAGAAGAGGACAAAAGGCAGCGCGAAAAAAACCGTAGCGACGCCCTGAATCCACTCCAGGCCGGCGAGGGCGGCCAGGCAGAGGGCGGCCTGTTTGAAGAAGTTGTCGTTGAAGGTGCCCATGGCATAGGCGGCGCCCATGTTGAAGAGGCGCTTTTTGCGCAGGGAACGGCTTTCCGAGGGGGGGGCTTGGGGACTCATGGCAAGTTTCTCCTACATGCACGGGAGGCGGCAGTAAATTCTTCTTCAATATAGACGCGCAGTTTTTCAAGGGCGTCGAGGACGGTGAGGGGGCGCACGGAATAGAGGGCGAGTTTGCCGACGCGTCGGGAGGAGAGGGCCCCCACTTTTTCAAGTATAGCGAGGTGATGGACAATGGTGGAGCGCCCGAAGCCAAATTGGGAGGTGATGGTTTTGATGGAAAGCTCCTCGCCTTCCTCGAAGAGGAGGAGGATGCGCTGACGGGTTTCATCACCGAGGGCGGCAAAGACGGCAGCCGCCGGTTGCCAATGTGGGGGTAGGTCCTTTAAGTATTCGGTCCTCATAACCACATAACTAGTTTTTTAGTTATATGCTTGTCAAGAGAAAAAGTATCATAAAGTGTGAGTGGGGGTTTATTTTCGCCTGCGGCGGGCCAATAAAACGGTTCTTTGCGCCCTTCCGGGCGGGGGTTTCTTGGGCCTGCGGCCCGGGCTGTTTTTGCTTCTCCGGGCGTTGTTTTTGTCTCCCTTTGAATGTTTCTCTTAGCCCCTGGCGGGGCCGCTGACTTTCCTCTCTTTGGGCGTCAGCTTTCGCCTAACGGCGAGTCACTTTTTTGTGTGACAAAAAAGTAACCAAAAAAACACCCTCTGGGGCCCTGCGGGGCCTTTAGCATCACTTGCGAGCCCCCTCCGTAGCTTCCCTCCTTTGTCTGCATCGGGGGGGGACGTGTTTGCAGAGGGGGGCAAGAGCCCTTCAGCCCCGCCACTTTGGAAACGGTCCGGGCTGACGCCCTCCCCGGTGCCAGGTTGAAGGAAGTGCAAACAAGAGGCGTCTTGTTCCATTGAGCGTGGGCGAAATTGCCCCAACTCGCCCGGGACCCCAACATGAATGCCGTAGGGGCGGATGGCAATCCGCCCGGGACCCAACTCGCCCGGGACTCCAACACGGATAACGTTGAAAACGAGATTTTAGGCGCCGTTTGGGCCTCTGAGGCCCTCAAATGTCTCCTTCACTGCATAGAACGGGGGGCAAACAGGGGCCTGCATGGCTGGTCGAACGAGGGCTGTGGGTGTTCGCTTTGTCTTAGGGCGGGCACAATGGGCCCTTGGGCATTAAAATAGACCATGAGAAAAATCCGCCTGTTGTGGAGTGTGTGCTTGGCCATGTTGCTTGCAAGCTGCACCAACCCCAACAAGGAAGAATCCGCATTGAAGGAGCCCACCGACCATGGCCAAAAGCCTGCGAAGGGTGGCGAAGAACCCGAAGACAACGGCCAAAAGCCCGTGGAGGAGGGCAAAGAACCCGAAGACAACGGCCAACAGATTGAAAGCATTACCGTTATTGACATACGTTCAGAGCGGGCGAAGGAATATGACGCGAAGATTGAGCGTGCGCGTGCTGGAGAGGCCGTGGACTTGGATGGCGATGGCCACAAAGAATTTCGAATATGGACCGACGAAAGGGGT
>WQYA01000067.1 GCA_009781495.1 Cystobacterineae bacterium | reverse complement strand
ACGAAACGAAGAAAAACTCGGGCTGTGGTTGTATGGCGAGTGGAAACACGTCGTTTTCCGGGCTTGGTTTTGTGCTCTCATGCGTGTTGCTTGCCCGGCTTCGACGGCGAGGGGTTGCTTAAAACTCCTTGCCGCCGGAAGGAGCTGTTCATCCGCGTTCCCATAGCTGTCGAAGGGGTTCGTCCGACAGTGTTCTTCGAGTTTGTGAGGAGAATGAGCAAATGATATGGTGCATGCAAGAAGGCCAGCCGACGTCTTTGCCTGAAGAAGACAACTCAGAATAGCCAGAGGACAGGCAAGAAAACGCCTGTCCTATGGTTTTTGAGGTTTCTTATTGAGAACACTGATCGAGGATTTGTTGCTCAGTGAAGGTGAAAGCGCAAGGCGCGTTGTCAAGCTTCCACGCTTTAAAATCAGGCCCTGTCGTGCAGGGATTGTCTTCTATCAGCGCCCGCTTGTTGTCACACAGCAAAAGCACGACTTTTTTGCCCACAACCTTGGTTTGAAGCTGATATCCAGCAATGTCCTTGCACCAAGGAGCGAAGCTCTCGTCTTGGCATGCCGCGTCCAACAAATCCGCGTCTGGAGAAACGGTTTCTGCCAACAACAAGCCCTCCATCTTCATGCCTAGGTTCTCTATGGCTATTTCCAGCTTGCTCATGGTGATGGTTTGGTCCGATGAGTCAAATGTGGAACAGCAGTCTTTTTTGCACAGAGTACAGCAGGCCTCTATCCACGGGACGATAAAAATCAACAGCCACAGTTTGCGCATGGTGTTACTCCCAGCAAGTTAAAAGGTTCGCCTCATCCCTTCCAGTGTCTAAATTCCAATTCTTAATCTGCGATAAGTCTGCTTCACGGCCTAAACATGCCGATGCAACCATCCCCCAATATTTGCGTACCTGGCCCTTGGCCCTATCAAAAATATCCGTATAAGACATGATGCCCTGGGGTGTCCTTAGGCCCTTAATATAGGAATCTTCGGGTGTCTCTGGATACATGAGGCCGTCAAACCCCTGATGGCGAACAAAAGCCCAAGGCTTTTTGGGGCCCGGAGCTGCTATCGCCAGGAGATGTCTGTATTGTTCGTGCCATGCATGAAAAGAAGGGGGCTTGTCTTTATAGAGCTGAGCATCTGTGGTTTTCAGCATGTGCCCCCAAACCTTGCAGATGGTTGCATCCAACTGGTTTTCGTTCTTTGGCTCAGAACATTGGGCGATGCCTTGCAAGAAAACACTGTCGTTGGGGGTGCCTATATTTAGCCGCTTATAAATAAATACATCCTGATGCATTTCACAGGTGGTGTGGGCCTTTGAGTTTTCGTTATAGGGGCCTACTTTCAGCTCGACAATGGGGTGGATGGCAATGTCCATGACAATGTGGGAAGCAAAACCCAAAAGCCATGCAAGCGCTTTGTATTTTTCCTCGCCGGACATTCCTTTGACATACTCTATGCCCGCCTTCAGCCTGTCTCCTGTACGCTGATAGTGCATGGCATTGGCCCACTCTTGAGAACTCCCAATCCCCAACCCCGCCTTCATTCTTGAAATGGCCTGGGTTAAAGCTGGTAATCCTATATTAATACTAAATTTTTTCGCGAACTTGTCCATGTCGGAAATCACGTTCGCGTTGAGGCCTAACTTTTCTAAAATGGCCTCTAAACCCAAATAGGGATAGTCCGGGCTGATGGCGCCCAGTTGAAAAAAACGGCCCAGTTGCAACAGCGTGCCAACCTCTTTGTCAGCGAAGACGCCCAGTTTGAAAAGCTCAGGGGAACGATTCAACTCCGATACCACAGTGAGATGCGCATAAGCTCCGGCCATAGGCTATTCCTTGGATTGGGGGGCAGCAAAAATACCACCAAAACATTCCGCAGGCTAAGAATATACAGAATGTAAAAACCAACAAGCGAAATTTTCTATGCGTATGAGAGACAGGGTGGGGTTGCCAAAAGATTTTCGTTAGACCGGTGTTATGTTGAATGGAGCTGCGACCAGTCTGTCTTGAGCAGCCAAAGTCAACATGCCGCCTTCATCTTGGTGGGGAGGTGGCGTTTCACTTTTTGCTTGAGAAGGGGGGGAAGCCACCCCAAAACCCCAAAGGCCTTCCGGTTGTTTTCCGAAAAGCCCACCCCATCATGCGTGAGGACGCCCGCCCTACCATTGCCAGGTTATGGAAGTTTCATGACGAGTCGTCATTCTTTGCAACAGGCTTTTTTGACTTCGTCGACAGGAATGTATTGCAGCTCTATATTCGGCCTTTTGTGCAACTTCACTTTATGGCCCATGGCACTCAGCTGCCGCGCCCACTCGTGCGCGCCGCCGCATGCCTCCATGCCGACGAGGCATGGCGCGCGGCCCTCGAAAAATTTCAGAAACCGCGCCCGCTTTAATTGCTTGTTAATTGCCTCGCCCGTCTTCTCCTCCATAAAATGTACCTGGAAAACATTCTTCGCTATGTCCACTCCAACTGGCATATATTTCATGGCGTGCTCCTTCGTGTTCGTCGTCGTTGAACTTTAGGGCCTCTTGGGCGCGTTCGAGCTTGTCGATCCCAGAAGGAGCACACTTTTTTCTGCTGTCCTCCTTCTCGGGGAGATGCTCATTCCAGTGGCCCCAATTCTATGGTCATTTTGATCCCCATATTGTCGCGCATGCTCTGGATAGAATGCTTTAAGCACTTTCTGGTGCTCGAACAACGATGCATGAATGTACGCCCAAAGTCTTGCCAGGTTCAGTTTTGAGTTCCCCGTAGACATCAACACCATGCTGAGCTTGGCCACTTCGGCCGTTTTTTTGAGTGAGTGGGTACTCCCATATCGCAGCAAACAGTGCACGAGTCGGATCTTCAAATTTGTCCCATGACTTTGGAGGTGAGATTTGCTTGTCGATAAAGTCCATTGGTGTCGTCTATCTGTTGTCTTTGCGTTGTATTCTCGGTGAAGTGGACTCTCCCTTAAGGGCTCCTTGAACAGCACGTGTGTTTTTGACATGGATTTTTGAGAAAAAATCCGTTTCGGCAAGATTCATCTGCTTGCCTTCTTTTATCTGAATACTGCTTTGATAAGAATGGGAAGCAGAGAAAGAAAAAGCATCACCAACACAGCCTCAAAAATCCGCGAATGGTTTTCAAAAAACAAAGACTCATGGATTGAGAGCCATAGAGACAGGGTACTTACCCGGCTTGGGAAAGACATATTTCCCTTTATTGGCAGCAAGGCCATGGGTTCCGTTACTGCGTCGGAGCTTTTGGGGGTGTTGCAGCGCAATTTAAGGACTTTGTATTTTCGCCACATTAAGTGCATGAGTTGCCTTTACGCGCACGTATGGCAAGCTGTTTTCTGGATGCACCGCTAGCAGACTTCCCCATAAAAAATCCGCTGGCGTTTTCACCAACGGGGCATTTCTTGAGGGCCCCCTTTTTTTCTCTGTCACAATCCACGCGCCGCGGCTTTGAATCCCCCTGCAGGCTTGGAACGACTTGGGGGCTTTGGAACCTCTGGAGAAAAATAACCCCAATGTTTTCAAAAGTTCCAATGGGATGCACACATTTGTTCACATAGTGCGCACATCTTCCGTCTGATGCTTGAATATGCGCACATGAAGACATATGATGTTGTCGTGGGGGGAGTGTTGGGGGCAGCACGGACATTCTGTGGTTTGAAAGAATTCATTTAACCGTATTCATTGTATTTTCTCGAAAACCAACAATGAAAGTCGGACGCTGCTCGTGTGTGTTTTTGGGGGCGAGGATGGGTTTTTAGGGTTGTTATTCACTTATTTGTTCATTTGCGTTTTTTTGAAAGGTTAGGACTATGAAAAAGTATCTTCTAAAGAATTTATATTGGCGAAGCATGTTGTTGTGTTTTGGTTTGGTATTCTTTGCAAGCTGTGGAGAAGGGGAGGAAGGCATACTTGTCGATCCTGCTTCTGCAGCGGAGGTGCCGGGTGGTGTAGAAGTTGCAGTCCAGCAGGAAGAAGAGGGTGTATGGGAAGATGAAGGAGAAGGAGTATGGGAAGCTGAAGACACTGGAGAACAAGAGTGGGTACCACTTATGGCGGCGGCGGCAGCATCAACCGCCCGCAACGGACTATGCGAGTCGGGCGAATTCTGCTTCTACTACAACAGCAACTACGTTGGCTCGGTGTCAGACTTCAACAGCTCCCTAGGTAACTACGGCACCAGCCAGCCTTCCTGCTATGACTTCAAGGGCACGGGCAACGGCAAGGGCAGCTGTATCAGATATAACGCCGCCAGCGTTTGGAACCGTACCAACTACACCGTTCGGATTTATACCGGCGAAAACTACACTGGCTCGTATGACGAGTTCAAACCAGACACCAGCGGCAACCTCTCCAATACGTACAATAGGAACGCCTCGCACCAGTTCCTGAATTTAACAACTACCTCCACCCCAGTACCATCGGGTTTTAGCGCTTGGGTGCAACAGATGGCGGCCAAAACTTCTCCAGTTTGCAGCAACGGCTACTGCCAATGTGTCGCACTGTTTAACGAGTACTGCCAAAACTTCCTGCGTAAATCGTTTGTGTCTGCCACCTATGCCTATCAACTATATGACAAGGCTTCAAGTTTACAGTGGACCCGGGTGAGTGCCTCAGGAACACCAAGAGCAGGTGACGTTATCATTTGGAAGTCTTATAGTGGAGGAGCATATGGTACAGGCGTTGCTGGGCATGTTGCGATTGTGGTTGATGTTCTGTCGAATGGTCAATTAAAGCTGCTTCACCAAAACTTATCGGGCGATAAAAGTCCTCGCATTACTACAGATACGATACCGGCATCTACTTTAAGAGGCTATCTCCGTCCAATTTAGAAGGCTATCACCAACCCCCAGCAGGGTAAAATAGGGGGGGTTCTGTCCAAAAGGAAGGTTCGAGTCTTCTCGAATCTTCTTTTTTTGTTTCTTCCAAACATGGGAGCAAAAACCGCCGGGCCTCAGACTCAAAGAAATACCAACATACACCACAAGCCCCAGCACCCACTCAACTTCCTCGTTAAACTGAAGAAGAAAGTCAAAGGGTTGACGGGAACGGCAGGTGTTGTTAGCCTTCGCAACGTCGTAGCTTTGTAGCGGTAGTTGTGAAAGCCTAAGGGTGAGGAGAAGTAGAGGCAACTGTTCGGCCTCCCCACCTTCACCCGAAAAACCACCCTTGACACCTTCGCAAAAGAGAGGCTTAATCCCTTGCGGCTGCGCAAAAAACGCGGCTGGGCCTGAGAACCCGCATTACGACAAAGAAGGAAGGGGATGGCGTGGGGCAGAGCCCACGGTTCCCTTCGTAAGAGCCTCCGGACTTCCGACGGCTCAGATGGGAAAGCCGTGAGGCTTTGCCGGTGTCTTTCTTTGTCTGCCGGTTCTCAGCCTGTTTGGGCCGTCACTTGTTTGGCTCCGGGTTGGCCGGTTCCCAACCAATGTGCGACAGGGTTGTTGTCTCGTGTGTTGAGGGCCATATGCCCGTTGAGCTAAACGAAGACGAGAAGGAGACATTGCGTGCCATTCACGCGCATTTGGCCTTCCTCAAGCAAAGTGGTTATTCTCACGCGAGCATTGTTGTGGAGCAGGTGTTGGTTTTGCTGGAGCTTCCAAACGCCCAACTCTACCTTGAAAGCATGGGTGCGGCGCTTGGAGGGGCTGTTGAGTTTATTCAGCAACGACACAGAAGCGCCGCTTGGCACATTGGTGTCATTATTCGAGACTTGGAGAGGCTCACCACCAACCTGAAGCACAGCCATACGGGAAACGAAGGGGCAACAACCCGCTGAGAAACCCGTGGAGACCGCGGAAGAGAGCCGGTAGCACAGAGTTTTGGCTGTATTCGAAGCACCCAGTTGTGGGGCCTCCCAATCCATTTTGCGGACTGCGGGCCGGAATGCCCCCGGTATTCGTTGGCGTATACACATTTCGTTTAGGACTCCCACTAAACGCCTCCCGCATGTCGGCAATGGCGCTATGGGCCCGCCCCACCCCTTTCCCTGGAGGTGGTTTTTTCGCCTTTTTGGGTTGGGAAGGGGGGGGGAAGCCACCCCAAAACCCAAAAGGCCTTCCGGTTGTTTTCCGAAAAGCCCTTTGAAATGATTTCTTCTATGGAAGCGAGGAGTACGGGACTTGAACCCGTGACCTCCGGCGTGACAGGCCGGCGTTCTAACCAACTGAACTAACTCCCCAAAACTGCCCTAAACCATGCTGCTCCACTGCACCCAGCACCTCAACCCCAAAAAACCATGGGCGGAACAGGGATTGAACCTGTGACATTCGCCTTGTAAGGGCGACGCTCTACCGCTGAGCTATCCGCCCGGTTGCGCCCAACGAAGTTGTCTCTCTAGAGGCCCCATTTTGCGAAGTCAAGCCTTTTTAGGGGAGGGGGGTAGCGTCCCCCTTTAAACCCGGCGAGGTTTAGCCAAGAGGCTATATAAAAACCTAGCGGGCATATAACTAGCGGGCATAACTACCGGGCATATAAAAATAAAGCCTAGCCCCCATGGGGGCTAACGGAAACGTGCCGGGGGGGGGCTTTAGCGTTGGAGGCGTTTTAAAACCCAGTCAGCGGCCTTCTGCCTTAGGGTAGGCTTATTCAGGTTAACGAGTTGCCAAATCAACTCCTCCATAAACGCCGAGGTGCCGGCCTGTTGAAAGAGGGAGCGGAGGTGGGTTTTAGGGGGGGCATAGGGCAGGGGAGAAGCGACAGAGGGGGCCGTCCAGTGGTGGGCTGCGTTATTGGCCAATACGGAGGGGTGGCTATGGGCCAAATAGAAGGCGCTAGGGGGGCTAGGGCTAGGGGTAGGGGTAGGGGTAGGGCCACTAGGGGCAGTCCCCCTCTCCTCTAAGGCTAAACCCTGTCCATTCCACTTATGTTTATGGGCGACATTTTGGAGTATCTCCATAGCATGTTGGAGGGCCTCGTCCGAGTGTGTAGCCTTAGGGCAGAGGATGAAATAGGAATTTCTTCCATGGGGGTATTCGCGTAGCCAGAGGCCGGATTTTTGGAGGGCCTGGCTGAGGGTTTCGAGTTTCATTTCATTGCCCGCCCAGAGGGGGAGGAGGGGAGAAACCGAGGGTCCCACGTCGAAGCCGCCGTCCCGGGCGGCCTGGTGGAGGCGCAGGGCAATTTCCCAGAGGCGCTCTCTGCGCCAGGTTTCGGTTTCCAGGAGGTGGAGGGCGCGCAGGGCGGCGCTGAGGTTAGGGGCCTGTCCCCAGGCATGTTGTAGCCCGAGGGGGTGTTGGCGCAGGAAGCTGACGACGGCTTTGGGGCCGCCGAAGACGAAGCCTTGGGCGCCGAGGGCCTGTCCCAAGTCACACACTTTCCAGGTTTGGCCTGGGGGGAGGAGGAAGTGCTCGTCCATGCCTTTGCCGTTGTTGCCGAGGAGGCCTATACTGAGGCTTTCGTCCACACAGAGGCAGCCCTTATGGGGGCGTAGTTTTTGAAGGAGTTGGGGGAGGGGAGGGAGGCAGCCCAGGAAGGGGGAAATACCGCAAGCGAGGAAGAGGGCTGGAGCCGTAGAGGGGGGGGCCTCTAAAAACGTCTGGCAGGAGCCCTGTAGGCCAGGGAGGGGGTTAAGGAAGGGCCAGGCTGGGGGTTCCGCCAGCCAAGTATTTTTAGCCAATTTCATGAGGGGATAGAAGATAGGGGAGGGCAGCGCGCTATAGAAGGCGTCCTCCGTCCCCCAGAAGGCGGCCATACGCTGCTCCAACTCCGTTTGTAGGCGCAGGCCCCAGGCGGGTTGGAGGCCCAAGCGTTTGAGGGCCGAGTGGGCGGCCTCCCGCACACGTATGTCGCTGGCGAGGCCCAAAAAGTCCCAGCTACAGGCGTCCAGCAATTGGCGTCCGGCCATTTCCACATAGCCGTTGGGGAGGAAGGCAGAAATGCCCAGGGGTTGGGGCTCAGCCTGCAGTTGGTTCAAATTCCAAGCTTTCGCTTTTTCCAAGAGGGCGGACATGGGGGGGGAGACTAGCAGCCATCAGCGGCTTCTCAAAGGGGTGTGAGCAATGCCCTCATTTGAAATGCTGGGGTACTTCCCCTCTTTTGCCCTTCCGGGCGGGGGTTAAAAGCACTTTTTTTAGGGGGTAGTTTTAGTGAAAAATATTTCTTTTTACCCCTCCGGGGAGGGGGGGTATTGCTGGGCCTGCGGCCCGGGCGTTGTTTGCCCTCCCGGGCGGGGTTTTGGGTGCTGGGCCTGCGGCCCGGCTGTTTCCGCTGCGCGGCTGCCGTAGGTTTCGCCTACCGGCGAGTCACTTTTTTGTGTGACAAAAAAGTAACCAAAAAAACACCCTCCGGGGCTCTGCGAGGCCCCCTATCGGGGTTGGGGCATT
>WQYA01000066.1 GCA_009781495.1 Cystobacterineae bacterium | reverse complement strand
GTTCGAGGGGGTCGCGAGTGCTGCAGGAGCCCCCGGCGGGGCCCCGGAGGGTGTTTTTTTGGTTACTTTTTTGTCACACAAAAAAGTGACTCGCCGGTAGGCGAAACCTACGGCAGCCGCGCAGCGGAAACGGCCGGGCCGCAGGCCCAGCAATAACCCCACCCGGAGGGGTGAAAAAAACCGTTTTTAAAAACAGACGGGCCGCAGGCCCAGCACCAATAACCCCGCCCGGAAGGGCAAAAATACCCCCCGGGAAGGTAAAAGAAATGTTTAGGACTGGACAAGCACCAGCATGCTCCGCCCGTGCAAAAGAAATTTTGCTGAAGCATTCAAAGCGCGCTCTGTCGTCACCGCATGGGCTGTGTCCAACAACACGTCCCAACGCAACCCCCATTCTTTGGCAGGCAAACAAATGGGGACAGCTTCATAGTGCGCATTCAGCAAAATCAACAAAGTGTCGCCCAGCAGCTTGCGCCCTTTGGGGTCCAAAGTGGCAATGGCATCCCCTCCTAAAAACAACCCTAGGCAACGTACATAGGGCAACTGCCAGTCCGAAGGCGTCATCTCCTGCCCGTCCGGACGAAACCATACCAAGTCCCTAAAACGCGAGTCCTCCAGGGTTGCACCCAAAAAAAAGCTGCGGCGCAAAAGCACCGGCATGCCTTGGCGAATGCGTATGCAGCGCCGAGTGAAGTCCAACAAGGCCGTCTGCCGTTTGTCCAACTCCCAATTCACCCAGGAGACTTCGTTGTCTTGGCAATAGGCGTTGTTGTTTCCGCTTTGAGTCCTCCCCATTTCATCGCCGGCCGTCAACATGGGCGTGCCCTGGGAAATGAAAAGCGTCGCCAAAAAATTCCGCTTCTGCCGCTCGCGCAACTCCAACACCTTCTCGTCGTTGGTTTCACCCTCTATGCCGCAATTCCAAGAGTGGTTCTCATTGGCGCCGTCTCGGTTCTCCTCGCCGTTTTGCTCGTTGTGCTTGCGCGAATAACTCACCAAGTCATTCAACGTCAGCCCGTCATGGCAGGCGACATAGTTGATGGAGGCCGAAGGCCTCCTGCCCGAGGCGCGGAATAAGTCCGAGGAGCCGGTGAGGCGATAGCCGATTTCTGCCGCCTGCCGCTCATCCCCTCTCCAAAAACGGCGAATGGTTTCGCGAAACCGGTCGTTCCACTCCGCCCACTGCAAAGGGAAACCGCCCGTACGGTAGCCGCCGGGGCCAACGTCCCAAGGCTCTGCAATCAATTTCACCCGCGACAAAATAGGGTCCTGGTAGACAGCTTGGAAAAACGCCGCCTCCGCGTCAAAGCCTCCCTCCCTTGCGCGTCCCATCACCGTGCACAAGTCAAAACGAAACCCGTCCACATGCATTTCCGTCACCCAATAGCGCAGAGAGTCCAACACGAGTTTGAGTGTCTGCGGATGGCTGAGTTTGAGGGTATTTCCACACCCCGTATAGTTGCGGTAACGGGCACGGTTAGCGGGCTCTAGCCAATAATAATTTGAGTTATCAAGTCCTTTAAAGGAGAGGGAGGGGCCCAGGTGGTTTCCCTCGCAACTGTGGTTATAAACCACGTCCAAAATCACTTCGAGGCCTGCCTCATGCAGGGCCTTCACCATGTCCTTAAACTCAACCACCGCCCGCCCCGGCTCCTTGGAGGAAGCAAAACGCTCATCCGGCGCGAAAAAGGAGAGTGTGTTATAATTCCAATAATTCGTTAGCCCCTTGGTATTTAAAAAACCTTCGGTACACCCCGCATGCACCGGCTGAAGCTGCACGGAAGTCACCCCCAACTCCAACAAATGGCGAATGGCCGCAGGGTGCGCCAAACCCAAATAGGTGCCGCGTAACTCAGGGGGAATGCCCGGGTGGCGCGCCGTAAACCCTTTGACGTGCAACTCATAGAGAATGGTGCGCCGCCAAATAATGTTGGGGCGCGTTTCCCTGCCCCAGTCATAGAGACTGTCTTCAACCATGCAGCGCGGCACAAAGTCCGCACTGTCTTGCACATCCATCTGCAACTCATTGCCTGCCGCGCCATTCGCATCGCAAAGCGGCCCCGCATGGTTGACAGCACCCACCAAAACCTTCGCATAGGGGTCCATCAACAGCTTGTGCGGGTTGAAACGCAACCCTTGCTCCGGCTGCCAAGGCCCCCTGGCCCTAAAGCCATAGAGGGCTCCAGGTTTTAAATTGGGTATATGGCCGTGCCACACATGGTGCGTGACGTCTACCAGCGGCAGGGCACAAAGTTCTCTCTGGGGGTCTTCCGCGTCAAAAAGGCATACGTCCACTCCGGTTGCACTTTCAGACCAGACGGCGAAGTTGACGCCTCCACCGTCATAGCTTGCTCCCAGAGGATAACCTACTCCTCGCCAAACTTCAAAGTCTGTACGAGGTTTCTTTTCGGACATGAGCTGTTCCAAACAAACGCCGTACTGCTCTGCTGACTGCTGCATTTGAAGCCGGGGCTTTGTTGGCTTGGCTTTCAACAAAGCCCTCGGACTTTAAAAACCACTCGCTCAAAAACTAACTCAGGTGCTTGAATGCTTGGGAAACCTCTGTCATGTGAATTTGCTTCTTGCTGCCATAAACCGCCTTCAGCTTGTCGTCCAAATTAATGAGACGCTTGTCCTTGGTGTCTTGCAAACCTTGCTTCTTCACATAGTCCCAAATGAGGCTGATGACTTTCGTGCGAGGCAATGCTTTGCCCCCCACCACTTCCGCCAACTGCGCAGAAGGTTGAAGCTCAACCATGAAAGCAGAATTCGTCTTCACTCTCGTTGTCGCTTTTTTCGCAGCGGGTTTTTTCGCAGCGGCTTTCTTCGCAGGCGCTTTCTTTGCAGCGGTTTTTTTCGGTGCAGCTTTTTTCGTCTTTTTTGCAGCGGGCTTCTTTGGGGCCATTGTGTCGTCCATCTCCTGTTGTGGCCTGTGGCTTTCCAGCAGGCGCGGTGAAACTGCTAAACTCAGAAACTTTTCGAAAGAGAGCCTTCTTCGCCCCCCGGAGTCAACAAATTCTTCTAGGGGCCCCCTCAATAATCATTTTCCCTCCCAAATGTCTCTTATATACGGGTTAAAGCCCTCACTTCCACTAAGGAGCCCCCGGCTGTGCATGAGCCCCTACCCAAAACCCTGCCCCCCCTCGGTAAGGCCGCCTTCTATGACGTGGACGGTACCCTCGTTTCCACCAATGTCGTCCATACCTATGCCTATTATGCCGCTAACCAGGGTAGCCTCCGCGGCATCCTCCGCCGCTCCCTCTCCACCCTCTTCAGCCTCCCCGTCTTCGGCGCCCTGGATATGTTCGACAGAAAAACCTTTAATGAGTTTTTCTATCGTTATTATAAGGGCTTGTCAGAGGACCGCCTGCACGTCTTGGCCCAGGACTTGTTTGAGGACATCCTCGAAAAGGCCATCTATCCCCAGGCCGTGGACTTGGTGGAGGAGGCCAGGAGGGTGGGCTGCCGTATTGTGTTGATTACGGGGGCCTTGGACTTCTCCGTTATGCCCTTGGTGCGCTATTTCGGCGCGGATGACCTTATCGCCAATAAAATGCAATTCGTAGGGGGGGTTGCTACCGGCAAAGTCATCCCCCCCATTATTGAAGGCGCCAATAAGGCCGACGCCATCCGCGACTATTGCGAAAAACACCACCTCGCCCTTAACCAAAGCCATGCCTATTCCGACAGCGCTTCGGACTATGCCATGCTCGCCGCCGTCGGACGCCCTACGGCGGTTAACCCGGACTTGAGACTAAGGGCTTTGGCGAATTCCTATAACTGGCCTATCCTCTACCTTAAGTGAAACCATGACTCCTTTTAAAACCCTACAACAGCTTTATGACAAAGACTCCCACGTCGTCTTCCAGGAGAAAGGCTCCCCCCCACGCCTCCTCTTCTCCGGCGAGGACTTGCTCCTCGAAGACTTGCCCGTCGGCACCCGCGTCATTTTCCCCAGGCCCCCCCTTGAGGGCGTGCCCAACCTCAAAGCCGCTATACGCTGGGCCATTAATAACCCCCTGGAGATGGACCCCCTCCACGCCCTCCTCCGCCCCGGTATGCAGGTTACTGTCGCCATCGACGACATTTCTATGCCCCTGCCCCCCATGACGACGCCCGACGTCCGGCAAAGCATCCTCGAAGTCGTCCTGGAGTTGCTCGCGGACTCGGGCGTCGACGACGTCCACCTCGTCATCGCCAACGCCTTGCACCGCCGTATGACGGACGCCGAAATGAAACGTATGGTGGGCAAGAAAATTTTCGACGCCTTCTTCCCGGAGCGCTATTATAACCACGACGCCGAGGACAAAGAGGGTATGGTGGAAATAGGCCAGACGGAACTCGGCGAGCGCGTTATTATTAACCGCCGCGCTGCGGAGAGTGACCTCATCATTTATGTCAACGTTAACTTCGTCCCTATGAATGGGGGACATAAGTCGGTGACGACGGGGTTGTCGGGTTACCAAAGCATACGCCACCACCACAACCCCCATACCCTCCAAACCACCGAAAGCTATATGGAGCCCTCCCGCTCCGCTTTGCACAATACCCTCAACCGCATGGGCCGGTGGATTGATAAAAAACTCAAAGTCTTCCACATTGAGTCCGCCCTCAACAGCCGCATGTTCAACAACCAACTCAGCTTCCTCACCAAAAAGGAAGAGCATTGGGAAGAATTCGACAGGATGAAATTCAAGGCCATGCAGGCCCTCCTCAAACGCTCCCCCAGGCCCCTCAAACGCAAAGTCTTCCAAAGCATCCCCTCCCCCTATGAAGTCATTGGCGTCTTCGCCGGCAAGACGGAGCCCACCCATGAGCGCATCCTTGAGTTGTGTCACCGCCAATACCTCGTTCCCGTTAAGGGACAGTCGGATATTGTTATTATGGGTATCCCCCATGTCTGCCCTTATAGCGTTAACTCTATCCTTAACCCTATCCTCGTACAGGTAATGGCCCAGGGTTATCTCTTTAACCTTAACCGCGGTATACCCCTGCTGAAGAAGGGGGGTATACTCATTATTACCCACCCCCTCCACGATGAGTTTGACCCTATACACCACCCCAGCTACCTCGAATTCTTCCACCGCCTCCTCCCCGAAACCCGCGACGCCCACGTCCTCTCTCATAAATATGAAAAAGAGTTCGCCGAAAACCCAAGCTACATTCACCTCTACCGCAAGGGCAACGCCTACCACGGCGTGCACCCCTTCTATATGTGGTATTGGGGCGAAAACGGCCGCGCCCATATGAGTCGCGTCATTTGTGCCGGCGCCGAAAACAACCATGTGCCCAAAATCCTCGGTTGGGACAGGACGGACACCCTCGCGGAGGCCATTGAGGAGGCATTGGGGACTCTTGGAAGGAGCGCAAGTATTAGCCTCGTCCACCTCCCCCCTGCGCTTCAACTGGACGTGAAGCTTTGAGGACTCTATTTCTAAAGGGAGCGCCCTAGCCCTTGCGACACAGGCGCCCAAGGCCCTTCAGGAGGTGCCCACATTGAATGAGACGTTGAATGCATTGGAAAACATTGTGGACTTGATGGATGACATTCTGGACGTCCTCAAGGACAACGTCTCCCTTGTGCTGGAAATGGCCCAGGACGAGGGCCTTGGACAAACGCCGGAAAGCACCTTGGCCATTTTGAGGGAGGTGGCTTTGGTGCTGGAGGAGTTGCCGTGGGCATTGTCCGAGGTGGGCCTTTCCATGGCTACCGCACCCCACCCCTCTTGCCCTGAAAACCCCAGCTAGGGGGGGTTAAGTTTAAGCCCCTCAACTTCTTTAGGGGGGTAGTGTTGGAGGGTTGCAAGCCGGGGGGGCTTAACGTTGGAACTTTGCGAGCTGGGGGCAAGGGGGTTTCTGCCCGCAGAAACCCCCTCACCCCCGTCCAATGAAGCATGGAGTTGCTTGTCTACCCCCCTCACATGAAGCATGGAGTTGCTTGTCTACCCCCCTCCCATGGAGCAAGGGCCCCGCATAGAGGCGAAGGGGGGGCAAGAGGGGGTACGAAGGGGGGGGCTAGGGCTAGGGGCAGGAGGGGGGCACCGGCCGGTACAGCAGCCGGTTAAGCCGCGCCTCCTCTATGCGTAGGCGTAGGGTTTTTTCACGTGTTAAAAATACGGCGCCTGTTTGGCCCTTGTGCTTTTTGAGGTAGCGCGCTTCCACATAGGAGACTTCGCCCACAGGCTCCTTGCGGCCGTCGGAGTAGTGCCAAGCCAAGTGCGCCGCGTCCAGCAGGGTTTGGGGCTTGGCCTCCTCGTTGCGGTTGAGGGGCAAAAGCACGTGTGCGCCGCTTTGTCCGCGCGCGTGCAGCCACAGGTGCCAGGGCATGGCCAGTTGGAAACTCAGCACCTCGTTGTGTTGGGCGCCGCGCCCTACCCAAATAGGCTGGCCGTCCGCGCTGACATACTCCCGGTAGGGCTGGGCTTTTTCAGGTTTGGCCCGAGGGCTAAACCCCCGCATAGGCGCCCTCTCCCCTGCGGCCCTCCCCCCCTCCTCTCCCCCCTGCCCCCCGGCTTCTATTTGTATACGCAGGGCATTGGCTTGGGCTTCCAGTTGCGCCAGGCGCGCCTTGGCAATTTCCATACCGCGGCGCAGGCGTTTGGCCTGGTGGAAGCGCGCCTCCATTTCCTCTAGGGGGGTTTTAGCGGGGTTGAGTTTTAGCACATGGGTTTTTAGGCTACCGTCCGGGTGGAAGCACTCCAGGGTAACCGAGGGGGCGCCGCGTTTCAGGTGGGAGAGGTTTTGGGCAAGGGCCTCCCCCTCGGCCTGTAGCTGCTGTATGTGCGGCAAGCGGCAGGCTTCGGCTTGCACCTTCGCTATGGTTTTTTGGAGGCGCGCCAGTTGGGTTTGCAGCAAGCGGTTAGCGGCCTGCGTTTCCTGGGCCCTAAAGAGTGTGGCCGCCGCGTGCAGGGCCGGCAACTCTGTGTCCGGCAGCAGCACAAGGCGCGAGGGGCGGGTGTCCGTTTCCGCCTCGGAGGGGGGCAGGCAGGGCATGCGGGTTTTGAGGCCGTCGCGGGGGGTTGAGGAAAAACTCAGCCAGGCCCCGTCGGCTTCGCCCAAGGCCAAATAGCCTTGCTTCCAATGGGCCCACAGCCAAAACCTGCGCTGTTTGTTGTGCCACAAAAGCCACAGGCCCCAGTGTGCGCGCGCTTCCAAAAATTTGGCCCCCATGAGGTGTTTGCGCAGGGCCTGCTGTATGGACTGCGGTTGCGTGGGCGCAGGGGGGCGCAAGTCGGCGAGGGAGAGGCGTCCGCTTTGGGTGTCCGCGGAAAGCACCAGCCAAAAGCTTTTGCGCGCCAGGCGCAACTCCAAAAAAACCTCTTGGGGCGTGGGGGCCGAAATTTTTTGTATAAAAGCGCCCAGCAACAACTCATTGGCCTCTTGCGCAATGCGCGCGGCTTCGCCGGCAAACAGGGGCATGGCTATTTCAAACGCTCCAAGGCGGCTTGGGCTTCGGGCAAGGCGCTCAAGGCGGCTTCCTCATAGAGGCGGCGGGCCTCCGCTGTGTTTTGGGGCATGCCGACGCCGTTTTCCAGCAACAGCCCTAGGGTATATTTAGCGGGGGCAAAATTCTGCTCCAAAGCTTTTTGCAGCCATTGCAACCCTTGCTGCAACCCCTCCTCCTCCTTTAAACACAATAAGGCCAGGCGGTATTGCGCACGTACGTCGCCTTGTTGTGCCGCTGCTTCATAGCATTGGGCGGCTTTCTTCACGTCCTTGGGGGCGCCCAGGCCTGCTTCCCACAGGGCGGCCAGGTTGTGCTGGGCCTTGGCCAGGCCTTGGGCGGCGGCTTTCTCATACCAGAGGAAGGCCTTCTCGGGGTTTGGGGGGCAGGCTTCGCCGCTGGCATACATGACGCCGAGGTTATATTGGGCGTGGGGGAGGCCTTGGGCAGCGGCTTTAAAATACCACTCGAAGGCGGCCTTTAAGTCTATGGCTACCCCTTTGCCAAAATAGTGGGCCGCCCCTAAAAAATATTGGGCCGTAGCGTCCCCCTGGTTAGCCGCCTTCTGGGCTATTTCTATTAACTCTTTATAGGTAGCTTCCTCGCCCTCCAATAGGCCGTCCCACTCCTCTGCTGAATGCCCCCCCGCCGAGGGCTCGTTTTTTTGAAGAGACATAGGCCCCTTTCATCAAAACCCCCGCCAAAGCGCAAGGCTTGCAGCTGCGTTTCTTTTTGCCCTCCGGGCGGGGTAGTCGTCTCCCATAGAGTGGTTTTATTCGCCCCTGGCGGGGCGGCCTATTAAAGGAGGGGGGTTATTGCTGGGCCTGCGGCCCGGCTGTTTCTAAAACGGTTTTTTTGCTCTCCCGGGGGGGGTTATGGGTGCTGGGCCTGCGGCCCGGCCGTTTCCGCTGCGCGGATGCCGTAGGTTTCGCCTCCCGGCGAGTCACTTTTTTGTGTGACAAAAAAGTAACCAAAAAAACACCCTCCGGGGCCCTGCGGGGCTTAGGCAGCACTCGCGACCCCCTCGAACTCTTCTGCTACTCCAACTCATCATTCCG
>WQYA01000065.1 GCA_009781495.1 Cystobacterineae bacterium | reverse complement strand
TTTCATTTCCATTACAGAGCTCGTTTTCCACGGCATCTTGTCCCCCTATTGAGAAAAATGCCCATTATAGTGTCCACCATGTCCATGCACATCTGTCCACTATGTCTCAAGGCTGGACAGGGGCGAAAAGAATGTTTTTGCCACCCTACAGCCCTGAGCCCTAAACAACTACCCCCCGGCTATGCCGGTACCCCTCCCCGGAGGGGAATTTTAAAAACAGCCCGGGCCGCAGGAATCTGCTCGAAAATCTTGTGTCTCGCCAAACTCATTTCAACTTTGAATCGGCCTAGGGGGGTGTTTCTATTGCTGAATGACAAGCCGGCCTATGGATTGAACAGCGGCTCCTGAGATGCCGGCTGTCTGGCCATAGCTATCGTTCCCCCAACAACGCACCGTGCCGTCGGCCTGCAAGGCGCAGGTGTGAAACGCGCCCGCAACAACAGCTACCGCTGTATTGAGGTTTGTTGGGACATCTGTCTGGCCAAAATAAGCATCCCCACTGCTTATCCCCCAACAATACACGTTGCCGTTTTCCCACAAGACACAGGTGTGCACTATGTCCGCAGTAATCGCTACCACCGTGCTGAGTCTATCTGGGACAGTTGCCTGGCTATTGGTATTCAACCCCCAACACCGCACCGTACCGTCGGCCAGCAAGGCGCAGGTGTGAAACGCGCCCGCAGCAATCGCTATCACCTCATTGAGGCCTGGCGGAACATCTGTCTGGCCAGAATAATACTCCCCACTGGTTATCCCCCAGCAACGCACCGTGCCATCGGCCTGCAAGGCGCAGGTGTGCAAAAGGCCCGCAGCAACAGCTACCGCCGGACCTAAGTTTGCTGGGACATCTGTCTGGCCTTGATAGCCCGACCCACTGGTTATCCCCCAACAACGCACTTTGCCGTTGGCCTGCAAGGCACAGGCGTGCGCCCCGTATGCAGTAACAGCTACTGCGCGGAGGTCCTCTGGGGCAGTTGCCTGGCCATAGCCGTCTTGCCCCCAACAACGCACCTTGCCGTCGGCCTGCAAAGCGCAGGTGAGAGCATCGCCCGCAGCAATCGCTACCACCGGACCTAAATCCTCCGGGACATCTGTCTGGTTATAATAACTTATCCCATGTGCGTCAGCCATCTCACGGGTTATCCCCCAACAACGCACCTTGCCGTTGGTCTGCAAGACACAGGTGTGCCAAAGGCCCGCAGCAAGGCTTCCACGCAGAGCTGTTTTTCCCCAGCAATTCCCTGCGGGGTGAGGGCTGCCTATGGGTACAGAGCGCATGGTTTGACGGCCCTCCATCGCATCGCGGCCCAAAACGGCCTCAGGCCCCATACGCTCCAGGGACAACACAGGCATTATATTTGTCAAAAGGGTTTGGAAAGCATAGGCGGGAGAGGTGGACTTGCCTCCAATGTCGTTTTGCACCGTCCAATGGGCGGCATGCGTGTTGGGCACAAAATGGTTTTCCGTTAGGGGGCAACGGAAGCCTGAGCTGTTTCCATTCACACTTCCAGAGCACAGCGTGTCCATAGCGCCTGTGCTGCTCGCATAAACCAAAGGGGGGTGAATGCCGGGCTCGCCCAACAATTCAACAGACGTGCAGTCATTTGAAAACTGTGCACGGTTTAACCGGGGTTGAGGGAGGAGGAGGGGAGCCTGGGTTATCGCTACCGTTACTCTGACAGGCCCTGCCCTGAGCGCCACGCTGGCAGAGCGCTGGGTATGGTTGATGTTTCTTGGCGCCTTCACCGTCAACACCGCATCGCCGCTGCCGAAGCTGGGCTCCACACTGCACCAGCTCCCTTCGCTGGTGCAGCTCGCCGTCCAGCTGGTATTGGAAAGCAGGTTGAAGCTTTTTTCGCTGGCCTCTTCCGAGTCTAAAAACAGCTCTGTCGGGTTTGCACTGAGTTTGGGCTCAAACACAGGGCTTGGCTTCTCGTTTTGGCAGGCCACACCCATGGCCAGGAAGGCCCCAAAACTCCACAGTCTCCATGCTTTCATTCTGTTTTCTTTCCTGGAAGTGGTTTTGATGGGCTTCAACTCGGCTCTTTGTGTCATAATGCGCACTTATACACAAGTGGGGCCATGGATACACAAATGGCCTAACAGCGTAGCTTAGACATGACATCCCCAGCAACACTGTAGATACCGCATATGGTACTCCAGTATGCTTTTCCATTGCCTTGGGTGCGAGGGCCCGGTTCGTTTTCAAAGCTGCGGTGCGCGAGTGGGGTATTGCAAAGGCGACGCCGTAAGGCGAGGGCCGATAGCCTGGACCCCGCACGGGAGGTAGGGTTATTGTAAGGAAAGAAAGCGGGCCCGCCAGGGCCTAAGAAAACAACCCAAGGGAGACAACCCTGCCCGAAGGGCGAAAAGAGGCGCTGCCCCCCCCCCCCGGCTACGCCGATACCCCTCCACGGAGGGGAATTTCTCTCAACTGCCCGGAGGGCAAAAAACCGTTTTCAAAAACAGCCGGGCCGCAGGCCCAGAAGAAACCCCTTAGCCCTCTCCCCCCTAAAAAACAAACAACCAACGGAGCAGGTAGGATTCGAACCTACGGAGGGCTTGCACCCTCTGCGGTTTTCAAGACCGCTGCCTTCAGCCGCTCGGCCACTGCTCCTCAAAAAAACCCAAAACACCCCGCCTCGGGAAACCTTCTGGCTAGCACAGCCTAGGAGGATTGCCAACTTGAAACGGGCGTAATTTCGGTTTGTCCGCCCATAAAGGGCACCAACGCGGCGGGAATTTCAATGGAGCCGTCCGCGCGTTGGAAATTTTCCATGACGGCAACCAGCGTGCGGCCCACAGCAAGGCCGGAGCCGTTGAGGGTGTGGACGAGGCGCGGTTTTTCGCCCTTGGCCGGACGGTAGCGTATTTTGGCGCGCCGCGCTTGAAAGTCCCCACAGTTGGAGCAGGAGCTGATTTCGCGGAAGGTGGCTTGCCCGGGCAGCCATACCTCCACGTCATAGGTTTTGACGGAGGCAAACCCCATGTCCCCTGTACACAGGAGGACGACGCGGTGGTGCAGGCCCAGCTTCTCCAAAATGTGGCAAGCCTGGCGCGTCAAGGACTCAAGGGCCTCCATGCTGGTTTCCGGCGTGGCAAACTGCACCAACTCCACCTTTTGGAATTGGTGCATGCGGATGAGGCCGCGTGTGTCCTTTCCGGCGGAGCCGGCCTCGGCGCGAAAACAAGGGGAGAAAGCGCAATAACGCAAAGGGAGGTTGTGGGCCTCCAATATTTCGTCATAGTGGAAATTCACCACGGGCACTTCCGCGGTTGGAATGAGGAAATATTCGCCGGTTTTCCCCGCGCAAAAGGCGTCCTCCTCAAACTTGGGCAACTGCCCTGTGCCCAGCATGGCCTGACGGCCTACCAAATAGGGGGGGGATAACTCCTCATAGCCGGCCGCTATATGCTCGCTTAGCATAAAAGAAGCCAACGCCCGCTCCAACTTTGCCAGGCCTCCCCGCAAAAAAGCAAAACGCGCCCCCGAAACCTTCGCCGCCCTCTCAAAATCCAAAAGCCCTAACCCCTCCCCCAACTCAAAATGCGCTTTGGCCTCAAAACCCAAAGTGGGCGCCTGCCCCCAAATGCGTATGACGGGGTTGTCATGGGCGTCCTTGCCCAGCGGCACAGAAACGTCCGGCAGGTTGGGCAAAAGCAAAAGCTCCGCTTCCGCCTTCTCCTCCAGCACCCGAAGCTCCGCCTCCTTGTTTTTCAGCGCCTGCCCCAGCGCGCGCAGCGCCTCGCGCTTGTCCGCAAGCAAATGGGGCGTTTTGGCCAGGGCCTTCATTTCCTCGTTGCAGGCGTTGCGCTTGGCCGCCAAAGCCTCCGTCTCCACATTCAAACGCTTGCGCTCCTCCAGCAGGGCTTGCAAGGGGGCCAGGTTGAGGTGTTGGCCACGCGTCAACAAGCGCGCGGCGAAGTCCGCAAAATTTCTTTGAAGCTCTCGAATGTCCAGCACACGCAGACACTTTTCAAAATACGCAGGCAGGTGCAACGAAATTCCCAAAGCCCGACGCCCTCGGCTGTGGCATAAGGCCCCTGCAGGAGGTTTTCCATGGCATTTGAGGCCCAACTTTATATACGCTTCCATCACGTAGACTTTGCTCAGGTTGTTTATTTCCCGAAGTTTTTTGACTATTGTCACCAGGTGTTTGAGGACTTTGTCCAAGCGGAATTCGGCAAAAGCTACCGCTGCCTCATGGAGGAGGAGGGGGTGGGGTTTCCGATGGTACACGCCGAGGCGGACTTTAAAAAAACCTTCAGTTTTGGGGATACGGCGCGTGTGCTTTTGGAGGTTATTTCCCTGGGGAAAACCTCCCTCAAATGCCGCTATGCTTTTTTTCACCCGGGGGAAGAAAGCTGTGCGGCCGTCATTACGTTGGTAGGCGCCTGCGTAAGCATGCAGGGGTTTAGGCCCACGCCCATTCCGGAGCGTTGGAGAAACATGCTGGGCAGGCATTTGCAAAACCCCCCAAACCTGCTTTAAACGTCATGCTGTTGGGCGTTGTGTTGGGGGTGGCGTGCCATGGGTTGACATGTCTTTGGAGGGCATGTGGCTATTTTGCGCAGGGGTTTTCCTGCGAGGAAGCGTTGCGTTGTGAGTCGAATATTTTCACCTAGGGTGTTTGCGTGCCTGTGCCTTTGCTGCCTTGCGTTTGGGGCGTGCAGCAGCGAGGAGGACAGGCTTGCCAAGCAGCGTATTTTTTCACCGGAAGCGCCTGCGCAGGTGGTTTCTGCGGCCGAGGAGGTTTTGCCGGCGGGCGAGTTGTCAACCCAGGTAGAGTGGGTACAGCGCGTGGTGCACATGGGGATTGCGGAAGCGACGGAGCGTTTGAAGGCGCACCGGTTTTCGGCGAAACTGCGTTTGGCGTGGGCCGGCAACCGCCGCCAACAGGAGTTAACAGAGCAGCGTTTGTTGCTGTCCGAGGAGGGAGGGGTTTCGGGCAATTTTTCTGCCTCGGTACTCAACGGGAGGGGGCAGGGCTATGACATTTTGCGCGTGGGCCACCAAGTATTCGCCAAAAGCCAATATGGCAATTACCGTCAGCGTTTGAGGGACAGGGGCATGGCGGAGCGTATGCGGCAGGAGGCCTTTGGCGTATTGAGGGAAGTGGACGGGCTTTTTCAGCACCGCATGTTGCTAAGGGCGGAGGGCAAAGAGGTGGTGGAGGGCAGACAGGCTTATAAATACCTCGTTGTGCTGGGCGAGGCGCCGCGTGCAGAGAAAGAGGTGCATGCATTGCCTTCCAAGGTTGAGCCCAAAAAAGAGTTGGACGAGAGCAGTCGTCGGCGCCTGGCTTTTTTTGAGCGCTGCGTGCCGGAGACTTTGGAGGGCAGGCTTTGGGTGGATGCCCAAACGGCGGTGGTGTTGAAGGCCGAATTGCAGGGCGTTTTGAAAATTCCAGAGGACGAAGCCAGCAGCACGGTGCGTGTTTCCTTGGCGACGCAGGTGGATGAAATAGGAAAAAACTTTCAGCTGGGCATTCCCGAGTCTTTCATTCCGGATGAAGACAAACCCCAGGGCATTGCCGCAGCGCTGGAGCGTTTTGGTTTGAAAAGCAAACGCCAAGCGCAAACAGAGGATGCGACAACGGCGCCTCCCGACGAAGAATGAAGGGTGAAAACTCAAGAATTCAAGCGGATGGCAAAAAATTTGCGCTGAGTCCAAAGCCCTTTAAAATAGCGCCATAAAGAACGTTATTGAAAGAGGAAGACGCTATGGAACCCAAGGGGGTACTCAAACGAAGAGGCGCTGGCATTGCCACCCTCACCACCACCGAGTTAAAAACAGGCATTAACCAGACGCACACCCTGGAGCAACCTGAAGAAAATGCCCTGCGCATGCTTTATGGCCTGGGGGCCGAGGCGCAAGCCTTGTTGCCCAAAGCCTGTGCCAACAACGAAGAAGTCGCTGACGAATTGCTCCTCATAGAGATGCAGTTGTTTCGTGCCGCCCGCATGCAGCGAAACCCCGGTGGGCTTGCGCAGCCGAGTCCTCAAAAACGCAAAATTATTTCCGCCCTGCGCGCCAAAAAATAACGCATAGGCCTCCCCCTCTGCCCCAAGCCCCGCCCACCCGGCGGGGTTTTTCTTTGCCGCCCGGAGGGGCTGTCTGTGCCCTTGGGGTGTATAAAAATACTTTTCACGAAGGGAGCACACAAACTGCGCGCTCCCTTGGGGAGAATTTTTTATTTTCGACGCGCAAAAGCGCTTGGCTTTTTAGGGGCAGCTGGCTAGGGAAACCAAAGTCTCTCCTTATTCCAATACACTCAACCACTCAGGGTTTTTTATGGAGAAAAAAGCATGCGCATAAAAATGTTGTCGGCCTTCGTCCTCTGCTTTGTTTTGGGCGCAGCTTGCGCTACCACGGCCCCTAAGGCCACCCCTCCTAATACCCAACTCCTCCCCGAGGGCCTTATGCCCCTCGGACAAGCCAAAGTATGGCCCCTCTCGGATGGGGAAGTACAACTGAAGCCTTCCTTGTTTCAAGGCCTCCCCGCAGAAGAGAAACTGAAAATTCTGGCCCTGGAGGTTGAAGAGGACGACTTGCCCACCTCCGTCAATGTTTATTTCGTTGAGTTGGGAGAGCACCGCATCCTCATCGACGCCGGCTGCGGCGCCTTCATGCGGTTTATGGGGCCCAATACGGGCCTGCTGGCTTCGGCTTTGGCTGCCAAAAACATTGCGCCCGAGTCCATTGACACCGTGCTGCTGACACACCTGCATGGGGACCATTTCGGCGGCCTCATTCAGGAGGACGGCGGGCTTTTGCTCCCCAATGCCACCGTCTGGGTGCACGAAACCGAGTTGGGCTTTTGGACCAGCCCCCAACTCGTTAACTCCCGCCCCGAAGGAGAGCGCGAAAGCTTTGCGGAACTCCAAAAAGGCGTCATGCTTTTTGTCAGCACCCTCGGCAAAAAACTCCAAACCTTCAGCTCCGGCCAAACCGTCGTCCCCGGCATACAGGCCATACATGCGCCGGGACATACGCCGGGACACAGCGTCTTTATGTTGGAGTCAGAGGGGCAACAATTGCTGGTTTGGGGGGACTTAATGCATAACCTCCAAATGCAAACCGCCCACCCTAAAGTCTATTTCCTCTTTGATAGCCACCCGGACATGGCTGTGGCCACACGCCTGCAGTGGATGGGAAAAGCCGCCAAAGAGGGCTTTTGGATTGCGGGGATGCACCTGCCTCACCCGGGCATTGGTCGCCTCCAAAAACAGGCAGGGGAAAAATTTCATTTCCTGCCTGTTGAACAGAAATAATTTGCCCGCACGGGAGGGGGGTTTCTTGGGCCTGCGGCCCGGCTGTTTCTAAAACGGTTTTGTTGCCCTCCCGGGGGGGGTTATTGGTGCTGGGCCTGCGGCCCGGGCATTCCCGCTGCGCGGCTGCCGTAGGTTTCGCCTACCGGCGAGTCACTTTTTTGTGTGACAAAAAAGTAACCAAAAAAACACCCTCTGGGGCTCTGCGAGGCTCCTGCAGCACTCGCGACCCCCTCGAACTCTTCTGCTACTCCAACTCATCATTCCGGGGCCGTTTACGCTGTGCATGTTTGAAATGCTGAAGCACTGCTGCCTGGTCTTATTTTGAGCGCCGCAGGGGGCTCCCGCCCCCTGCTCGTGCTCCACAACAGTATTACCCCCCCCCTTTGCTGTCGCCCGTACCCCAAAAATTAGGGGATGTCATCTTCAAGGGGGGGCCCTACCGGCTCCCCAAATTTTTGCGTAATCCGTTTAGGCTTAGAAGGGGGTCCCCTAAAATCTTCTGAGGGTAAATAAGTTATGTGAGGGGGGGAAAAAGCGTTTTGCAAATGGGAAAACATCTGTTGAAAACACCACTCCACGTGGGCAAATCCTTGCCATGCAACCGTAAGCAGCTCGCTTCTTTTCTCCGCGGCGCCATAACGATCAGCAATATAAGCTTCATAAAGAGCAGCGGCGGATGTTTGAACGGCATGAACGGCATCTTGAAACAGTTTGTCCATCTCTTGTTGCCAGGCTTCGGTTTCTTTCGTCATGTATCCCTCCTTGAGTGTACAACACTTCATTCGGGACACTTGTTCGGCTGCACGTGGCAGCCCAAACAAGTTAACATACCGGACATACACCGCAAAACCGGCGGACCCTAGGGCCCCTTGCGTGGGCCACCCAATGGGGGGCACGCAAACGAAAAGCCGCAAGGCCAACTGCATCCGCGGCTTTCGCCGCGGTGTATGTTCGGGATGTTAAGCCCGTTATTTCATCACTGCGAAAACTACCAATGCCTGCCGTAGCCGTCAAGCTTCATGGCTTTCTGTTGTTGTTTAACGTGGGGGTGTCATTTTTGCTGGGAATACCCCGTCATCATTTTTGAGTACGAGCGGGGGGCGGGTGCCCCCTGCGGCGTTCGAGATAAGACCAGGTAGCAGTGCTTCAGCATTTCAAACATGCACGGGGTGAACGGCCCCGGAATGATGAGTTGGAGTAGCAGAAGAGTTCGAGGGGGTCGCGAGTGC
>WQYA01000064.1 GCA_009781495.1 Cystobacterineae bacterium | reverse complement strand
GGGGGTCGCGAGTGCTGCAGGAGCCCCCGGCGGGGCCCCAGAGGGTGTTTTTTTGGTTACTTTTTTGTCACACAAAAAAGTGACTCGCCGGTAGGCGAAACCTGCAGCGGCCGCGCAGCGGAAGAAGCCCGGGCCGCAGGCCCAGCAATATACCCCCGCCCGGAGGGCAAGCGAACCATTTCTGAAAACAGCCGGGCCGCAGGCCCAGCAATACCCCCCCCGCCCGGAGGGCGAAAAACCCATTTTTAAACTTTTGAATAAAGCTTTGCCCCCTTCTCGACAAATTCTGCGGATTTTTCCGCCATGCCTTTGTGCAGGGCCTCCTCTTCGGCCATACCTCTTTGCGCGGCAAAATGGCGTACGTCCTGGGTGAGTTTCATGGAGCAAAAATGCGGGCCGCACATGGAGCAGAAATGCGCCAGCTTGGCGCCTTCAGCGGGCAGGGTTTCGTCGTGGAAGAGGCGTGCTTTTTCGGGGTCCAGCCCCAGGTTGAATTGGTCTTCCCAGCGGAATTCAAAGCGCGCCTTGGAAAGCGCGTTGTCGCGAATTTGTGCGCCGGGGTGGCCTTTGGCCAAATCCGCGGCATGCGCGGCGAGTTTATAGGTGATGATGCCCTCTTTGACATCGTCCCGGTTCGGCAGGCCCAGGTGCTCCTTCGGGGTGACATAGCAAAGCATGGCTGTGCCATACCAACCCATTTGGGCGGCGCCTATGGCCGAAGTAACGTGGTCATAACCTGGCGCAATGTCGGTGACGAGTGGCCCCAGCGTATAAAACGGCGCTTCGTGGCAAGCCTTCAACTCAAGCGCCATGTTTTCTTTGAGGAGGTGCAAGGGCACATGGCCTGGGCCCTCAATCATCACCTGCACGTCGTGCTTCCAAGCCAGTTGTGTCAACTCCCCCAGTGTTTGAAGTTCGCCCAGCTGCGCCTCGTCGTTGGCGTCATAAATGGAGCCTGGACGCAGGCCGTCGCCGAGGCTGAAAGCGACGTCATAGGCTTTCATAATTTCGCATATTTCCTCAAAGTGGCCATAGAGGAAATTTTCCTTATGGTGGGCGAGGCACCATTTGGCGAGGATGGAGCCGCCGCGCGAAACAATGCCTGTCATCCGTTTTGCGGTGAGCGGGACATAGCGCAGCAACACACCGGCGTGCAGGGTGAAATAGTCCACGCCCTGCTCGGCCTGCTCCACCAGTGTGTCGCGGAACATTTCCCAACTCAACTCTTCGGCTTTGCCGCCTGCTTTTTCGAGCGCCTCATAAATGGGCACGGTGCCCACCGGCACAGGGCTGTTGCGTATTATCCACTCGCGCGTCTTATAAATGTTTTTCCCCGTCGACAAATCCATAACGGTATCGCCGCCCCAGCGTACAGCCCAAACCATTTTGTCGACTTCTTCGGCAATGGACGAGCTGAGGGCTGAGCTGCCGATGTTGGCGTTGATTTTGACGAGGAAGTTGCGGCCAATCACCATTGGCTCGCATTCAGGGTGGTTAATGTTGGCGGGGAGGAGGGCTCTCCCGCGCGCCACTTCAGCACGTACAAACTCGGGTGTTATTTCGGCGGGGAGTGTGGCGCCAAAGCATTCGCCGCGGTGTTGGCGGGAGAGGAGGGCGGCCATTTTTTCGCCGTGGGGGCCGCTGGCTTTGAGCGACTCTATATAAGCCGCACGTTGCAGGTTTTCGCGTATGGCGACAAATTCCATTTCAGGGGTAACCACACCGCGCCGCGCATAGTGCATTTGCGTCACGTTGCTGCCGCTTTTGGCGCGGCGGCCGCGGCCGGACGAAGGCGCCGTGTCGCCACGCTCTGCAATCCACGCTGCACGCAGCGCCGGCAGGCCGCGGCATATGTCGAGTGTGGCCGAAGCCTCGCCATAGGGGCCGGAGCTGTCATAGACGAAAACCGGCGGGTTTTTTTCGCGCATGTTGGAGGCCGCCAGCGTGTCGGCCTGCTCAATTTGCCGCATGGGCACGCGAATGTCGGGCCTGCTGCCGGTGACATATATTTTTCGGGAATTCGGCCAAGGGCCGACGGCCGTCAACTCAAGACGGGGCGCGTGCTTGTCAGCTTGCGGCGCGGAATGGAATTTCGGCCATGCTTCAGGCGGCAGGTTGTGAGTACTCATGCAGCTTCCTTATGTGACAGTCAACAATAGCTTACTGTCTTTAAAAACCATAGGGGGGAAGGCTAGGGGATTTCAAGGAGTTTATCGCGTAGTTGGTTGGTTAGGGTATCCAGCTTTTGGCTTGCGCCGTCCAAATCCGTCTTTTTGGTTTTTCGAGCATTGGCTTGGGTTTCGGCAGCCGCAATGCGCGCGCGCAGTTGAGCCATTTCATCAGCGCTCACCCCTTGGAGCCTGTCTGCAAGTCCTATCATTTGCTCTGCGCGCTGGCGAGAGGCTATCCACTTTGAGCGCGACTGCTCTGTTTTTCGAAGAGCGAGCATGGACGGTTGTGTTTTCATATCGGCTTGCGCAAGGTTTTCTTGAGTGATGGCGTTTGAGAGTATCTCACGACAACGCTCACATGGGATGAGCAGCTTCTCATCGATTTTTTCGCGGAGGGCATTTTGTTTCTTTGTGTCCGTTGCTGCCGTCCATTCTGTAACCAGCATTCGAGCCGGCTCAACGAGAAGACGCTCAATGGCGTCTTGCTCTGCTTGCAGCGAGGCGAAGGTTTCGCCTTCTTGGAGTTTCAAAAAGGAGATGGGTTCTGTAATGTGTTTTAGCCACAATTCAAGCTTGTCCCTCTCCTCGTCGGTAGGCGGTGTTTGGAAATGGGGAACTGCCCGGAATGCGCTGGCCGCTTCAAAAGCGCGGCTGAGGGTAAAAAACACGGTTTCATGTTGTGGAGGGGAGCGGCGCTTCATTTCAGAGTGAAAACACTTCTCCATTTCTTTTGTAGCCGCCTCATAATGTTTCTCCCAATAGTTGTCCTTCTCGGAGCCTATGAGTCGCCACTCGTTGAGGATGGACGCGAAGGTTTTGAGGTTGTCGGGCTGACGGAGATCAAACTCGTCGGACAGCCCATAAGCTTTTTCGAGAACCCGCAAACGCTCCAGCATTCTGTTCTCTTCCTTCCTCTGTTGAAGGGTGAGGCGTGCGTTTCCAAGCGCCTGGGCCATGTGGTTTATTTGACTGTTTAGGTTAGCGCGTTCCATGCAAGACCAGTCCGCTTTGGCCCATTCTAAAGTGGGCAGAAAGTCTGCGATGGAAGCGTCGACGGTGAGGTAGGGGAAGGGCGACGTATAAATGGTTTGGCCGTCGTCGAGGCACAAGTCGCTGCGGTTATGGCTACACCGTCGGAGTGTTTTAAGCATAGAGGCGTCCGGTAGGGGTGTTGTGTCATTGCTGCGGCGCAGGAAAATAACCGTAGTCCTACCGTCCAGGGGGAAGGGGGAGGTTTTGGGGTCGAGCCCTATTTTTTTAGAGGTCTCCGTATCCAAAGGATCCGCTTCTTTAACGATGTTATTCAAAAGCTGGCTAACGAAAGAGAGATAGGGGAGGGTATCGTCCAACTGGCTCAGCGGTATGCCGGCAGACAAACTCTGGAAGGTTTTGAATGCTTCGGCATAGGCTCCTGCAATGGTTTTTGGAATGGCCCGGACATAGAAAGTCAACTCCGGCAAGCGGGTTGAGTTGAAGTCTACATATTCGCCATGGGCCACGCTGATGGCCGCAACCGTATCCACGGTTGGCTTTTCTAAGTCCACCAGGAGGAGGGGATATTCCGGGGGGGCCTGCTTTAGCAAGAGGGAGCCCGCATGGGCCACCGTTACGCCGGCCGAGAGATACCTATAGCCCTTGTCCACCTTGAAAGCGTCCAATGCGTCGATATTGGAATTCACGGCGACGCGAAGGTAGCCGCTGTCTGGTTTTTCAGACGTGGGTTCGCCGATGAGGCGTGTTTCCGGCGTGACAAACACCGGTTTGGGGCGAAGCAACACCGCGAGAACCGAAAGAAGCAGAATGCCCAGAAGAACCCAAAGCCACCTAGGGATGGAGCGCACATTCATAAGGGCGAAAACTATTCGAGCGTTGGCTATGCGTCAACCTCCAGCTTTTGCCCTCTCACAGCAGCGATGTGTTGCTTTCCCGTCTACCCCAAAAGCCCCGTCCAACGGCCCCGCCGTGTGGGGGCCGAAAGCAATTCTCTGAGGCGCGACAGAAAGCGTTTGCGGGGCCAGCTGACGGCGCCGAAGCGCTGGAGGTGGGGGGTTTTCTGTTGGCAGTCAATGAGGGAGACGCCGAGGGGGGGGAGGGCCTGGACGAGGGAGATAAAGGCCAGTTTAGAGGCGTTGGGGCGGCTAGCGAACATGCTTTCACCGAAAAACACCCCTCCGAGGCACAGGCCATAGAGGCCCCCTACGAGGATCCCCTCGTGGAAGGCCTCGACGCTGTGCGCGAAGCCGAGGTGGTGCAGGGCGACATAGGCCTCCTGCATTTCCCGGGTGAGCCAAGTGCCGTCCTGTCCGGGCCTAGGGGTAGAGGCGCAGGCGAGGATAAGGTCTTCAAAGCAAGTGTCCACGCGGAGGAGGAAGGGGGGTTTAAGGATATATTTCCTTAGGCTTTTAGGGATATGGAGGGCATGGGGTTCCAAGACGAAGCGGGGGTTAGGGCAATGCCAGAGGATGGGGGAGCCCTCGGAATACCAGGGGAAGATGCCCTGTTGATAGGCGGCGAGGAGGCGTTGGGGGCTCAAGTCCCCGCCTATGGCGAGGACGCCGTCGGGGGCTGTGGACTCCGGGGGGGGGAATTCCAGGGAGTCGGCGCTCAAATACCAATAGGGGGGGAGGTGGAGGAGGCTCAAATGTTGACGCGCCCTGTGAGAGCAAGGACATTGTTTTGGGCGCCGCCGAAGGTATGGCGATAGCCCAAGTCCACGCCGCCGCCGGGTGCAGAAAAGCCCATGCCCACGCCGAGGATGCTGGCTTTTTGGACTTGGTCATAAGCATAGCCGCCGCGTACGGCAAGCATGCCCACGAAGGTATATTCCAGGCTGCCGCCCCACGTAAAACGGGACTTATGATTGTCGAAGTTGCCGCGCATTTCAGCCGTAGCGACAATGCCCAAAATATTGCCCGAGGCGGAGAGGACGAAATAGCGCGGGGTATCAATAGAGGAAGAGTGGATGAGGTTATGCCCCGATAGGGAAACCGTAATAATATCCGTAAGGGTAACCCCTATACCGGCATTCAGGTTAAAGGGGTTAGAGTCCAGGGGCCCGCGTACAAAGTGTTGGCGCATGGAGAGGCCGATATGGAAAACTTTGGCGAAGGGCATAGCGAGGGCCAGAGTCAGCATGTGGGCCGTCGTACGCTCCCCGCTGGGGCCTATGCTGAGCAGGTGATAGCTGAGGGCGGCCGCCACAGGGCCGGCCTTGCTGTCGGCGACGCCGAGGCCGAAGAATTTATAGGAATTTTTTGCAAAATCCAAGGTGCCGGAGCCTTCCACCTCAAAGCGCTCGTCAAAGGAGAGGGCGGCGGGGTTTCCATAGAGGGCCTGGGTGCCGCGTCCGGCGGCGAAATTCATATTGGCGGTGCCATAACCGCGGGCCTCGGTAACGTCATGGAGGGGGACTTGGGCGAGGGCCGAGAGGGGGAGGGTGGCGGCGAGGCAGGCAACCAGAAACGAAAAGGAGGATTTGAGCACCATATGCCGGTTATATTTACTACACTTTGGATTCATGTCTAAACCTACTCTTTCAAAAGTTGTCGTGCCTGCCGCGGGCCTAGGGACACGGTTTCTCCCTTTTTCTAAGGTTGTCCCCAAGGAAATGCTGCCCATTGTTGACAAACCTGCCGTGCAATACATTGCCGAGGAGGCCGTGGCCTCCGGGGCCACACAAATGCTGCTGGTAACCAGCCGCCACAAAGAAAGCATGGAGGACCATTTCGACTTGGCCTTTGAGTTGGAGGCGGTGTTGAGGGAGAGGAAGAAGGAGCGCGAGTTAGAGATGCTTTCTCGGCTTAGCCAGTTGATTTCAGTGGCCGCCGTACGCCAGCAGCAGCCTTTGGGCCTGGGGCATGCGGTGTTGTGCGCCAAACCCTGGACAGGCGGCGAGCCCATAGGGGTTATGTTGCCGGACGACTTGCTGGAAGCGCCGACGCCATGCATGCAAAGCCTGTGGGAATGTTTTGCGCGTTTTGGTTATGCCATGGGGGTAGTGGCCTTAATGGAGGTGCCGTGGGAGAAGACGCACCAATACGGCATTGCCGCTGTAGAGCATGTGGACGAGAATGTTGTACGCATACGGCATATTGTGGAGAAACCCCAAAGCAACCCCCCCTCTAATTTAGCGGTGATAGGGCGCTATATGCTACCCCCCTGTATATTTAGCGAATTAGAGCAGACAGGGCGGGGTGCAGGGGGGGAGATACAGCTAACGGACGCCCTAGCGCGTATGCTGGAAGCCCCGGGTTTATTGGGCTACCTCTTTAAGGGGCGGCGATTTGACACGGGGGACAAGTTGGGCTTTTTGGAAGCCAACGTGGCTTTTGCGTTGAAGCGTCCGGAGTTGCGGGCCCCGTTTTTGGCCTATTTGCGGCAGTTATTGGAGACAGAGTTTTGAAAACCCTACTCACCGCTGTTGTATTGAGTTTTATTCTCTCCCCCAGCGCGCTGTTGCGCCGGAATGCGGCATGGCTTGCGGAGCGCTCCGCTGCGAAGGCGGAGTTTTCGGCCAAGCTGTTGTTGGCGGAGCTTCCCGAGGGCATGAAGTCCGCTGGAAACAACCTCCAAGCCAAACTCAGCATAGACGCGAATGCGCAGGGTTGTGTGTTGAGCATGCCTTCGCTGGAGGGGGGGCTGCTGAAGGAATACACCTGGAAGAGGGGGGTTATTTCCAAGACGCAGGAGGGGGGGCCTGAGGTGGAGGCCCTATTGGTGGGCATATGCGGCCTTTGGGCCGCGGGGGGGGGAGGGGGGGAAACGAGGTTAGCCTTGGAGCGTTTTTTAACCTCCTTAGGGATAAACCTAAAGGTTTCAGAACTGAGTCTCCTAGAGCGCGAAGTGGTATATGCCCTAGGAGAGGCCGGGGAACGCAGCCCCCAATATTGGATAAGCAAGGAGGACTACGCTGCCCGGGGCCTACGCTGGGTGGACGCCGGGGGGGCCCTATGGGAGTTACGTTTAAAAAAGGGGGAGAAGTTATTGGAGGCGATGGAGTTATGGCGTGAAGGCCGGTTGGCCCTCAGGGTATGGACAGAGGCCCCCAAGCCCCCGAGGAAATAGGTGGGGGGGGAGCAGCCGGGCAAGGCCCTGCGCATAGCGGTTGCGCGGCCCTTATGGAAGACATTCCTCTATGAAGCGGGGGGCTATGAGGGCATACCCCTACAAATAGGGCAGAGGGTGAGGGTACCCTTTGGCAGTGGCGAGGCCCTGGGGTTTTTTTTAGGGTGGGAGGAGCGGCCCAAGGGGGTAGCCCTCAAGCCCATTGAGGCTGTGCTGGAAGACGCGCCTGCCCTCACAGAGGAGATATACGCCCTCGTATGTTTTGCGGCCAAGCACTACCGAGCGCCGTTGGGGGAGGCGTTGAAAGCGGCCTTGCCCCCCGGGTTGAATGTGGCCAAGCCCGCCCCGGCGCAGGGGGCTTTGGCGCGAAGGCGCAAGGTGCAGCCCTTGCCCGAGGTGGGGGAGGTTTCGGCCCGTCCGACGCAGTTAAGTGGGGAGCAGGAGGAGGTATTGCATACGCTGCTGGGGGGTTTAGAGAAGGCAGGGGGGCCGGAGGGCTACCAAGCTTATTTATTGCACGGTGCGACGGGCAGCGGGAAGACGGAAGTCTATTTAAGGCTGGTAGAGAGGGCCCTGGAGAGGGGTTTAGGGGCCCTGGTGCTGGTGCCGGAAATAGCGTTAACGCCGCAGTTAGCGGGGCGTTTTTGGGGGCGTTTTGGGGAGAGGGTAGCCCTCTTACATTCGGGTATGGGGGATGGGGAGCGTTTATTCCAGTTTAGGGCCCTAAGGGAGGGTAGGGCCACCATAGCCCTCGGCGTACGCTCCGCCATATTTGCCCCCCTCCAAAACCCAGGGGTATTTATAGTAGACGAGGAGCACGACAACTCCTTCAAGCAGGAGGAGGGCCTGCGCTACAACGCGCGGGACTTGGCGTTGCGGAGGGGGCAAAGCGCCAAGGCCCTGGTATTGCTGGGCTCCGCCACCCCCTCGTTGGAAAGCCTCTATAACGCGGAGACGGGGAAGATGCGCCTTTTGCAGATGCGCCAACGCATCCACAACCGTCCGCTGCCCGAAATTCAACTGGTAGACTTAAGGGCCTGCCTCCAGCCCCCCCCGAGTCCCCCCCCCAGGCCTTGCCGCCGGAGGGTTTACCCCCTGGTGAAAAGCCCGAGGGGGGGGATGTGGAAGCTGTTGCCCTCCAGCCCTCCTCTAAACCCCCTGCCCAAGTTTTGCCGTTGGAGGGTTTACCCCCTGGTGAAAAGCCCGAGGGGGGGGATGTGGAAGCTGTTGCCCTCCAGTCCTCCTCTAAGCCCCCTGCCCAAGTTTTGCCGTTGGAG
>WQYA01000063.1 GCA_009781495.1 Cystobacterineae bacterium | reverse complement strand
GGCACTACGCTCGCGTAGGGGGAGGGAGCCGGACCCGGGCAGGAGAAGCTGGCCCCCGGGGGGGGGGGGGCCTAAACCCGTGAAAGGGGGCCCCCCTAAAAGAAACGGCCAAAAAATTGCCCTAGGGGGAAAGCCGTGGTTAAGTCCTACATGTAAGCTTCTATGGGGAGCAGATATGGGCGCATATAGACTACATTTAACCACCTAAGGAAAGTACCCTCGGCTACCTATGGATTTTACAGCACGGCAACCCAGCTCCCCACACAGGCTTTGGCCGCTGTGCCTGCTGTGCCTGCTGTATACCCTGCCCGCGGCCGCGGCCTCCGCCGTGGACGACTATGCGCAGGCCCGTGAAACCTATGTCAAACTCAAGGCCGACGAGAAGCGCTCCAAGCTGCGCCAACACTGGCAGACGGCCATTGGCGGTTTTGAGGCCGTCGCCAAAAACCACCCCCAGTCCGCGCAGGCTGCGGATGCGCGCTTCAGCGTAGGGCGTCTCTATGCGGAGTTGGCGGCCCTTTCAGGCCTAAAGGAGGACAGGGAGGCGGCCTTGAGGGCTTTTGAGGGGTTTATGACGGCATGGCCCAAGCACCGCTTGGCGGACGATGCGGCGCTGGAGGGGGGCAAGCTGGCCCTGCGTATGGGGGAAATCGCCAAGGCCTACCGTTTGGCCGAATTAGGTATCGCCCAGGGGGGGGATATGCAAACCCAGTTAAAGGTGTTTAAGGGGCAGCTGCCCCCCCTCCCTAAAACGGTAGCTTCTAGTCCCCCTACTACCCCAGCGAAGACGGCGGTAACTGCCCCCCTTAGCCCGGTGAAGGGGACGCTAGCTTTAGCTTCTATACCCCCTAACCCAGCGCCTGCCCCCCCTCCTCTGGTGAAGACGGCTACGCCTACCCCCCCTAGCCCGGCGAAGACGGCTACGCCTACACCCCCTAGCCCGGTGAAGGGGGTTATGCCCACACCCCAGCCGGCCCCCGCGAGTCCGGCGAAGGCCCAGTTGATGCAGGCCTTTGCCGCAGAGGGGAAGAAGGCGGAGGCCAAGGCCCCCCCCTCGCCTCAACCGGTTGCGGAAAAACTGCCCCCGGCCCCCCCTCAACTGGCCCCCCCCCCGTCGGTAGAGAAGAAGCCTGGGCCTAAGGGCTTAGAATTAGCCGCAGTAGAAGCGGTATTACCGCCAGGGGCTAGCCCCGAGGAGGGTATATTAGAAAAAATAGGCCTACCCAGCGTACCCGGTTTAAGGGAGCGCCTTAGGGACGTGAGGGTAGGGGAGCAGCAAGCCAGCCAAAAGGAAGTAGAAGCGCGTCTCAAGAGGGTAGAGCAAGTTTTAGGGGAGACGGAGATAGCCCTAGCGCAGCAATTAGGGCTAAAGGCCAGGCGTATTGTCATAGACGCGGGGCACGGGGGTCACGACAGCGGGGCGGTAGGGCCCTCAGGGCTGTTTGAGAAGGACGTGACATTGGACATTGCGTTGAAGCTTTCGAAGAAGCTGAAGGCCTCCGGCTATGAGGTATTCCTAACGCGCACGGACGATCGCTACGTTGCCCTTGAAGACAGGACGCGCTATGCCAACAAGGTAAAGGGGGACGTTTTCATTTCCATTCACAGCAATGCTTCGCCGAACAAGAAGGCGCGCGGCGTCGAAACCTATACCTTAAATGTCTCTTCGGACCGTTATGCCATACGTTTAGCGGCGCGGGAGAATGCGGGGGCGGACAAGGGCATAGGGGAGTTACAGTTTATTTTAGCGGATTTAGCGACGAAGGCGAACACCGTAGAGTCGGGCCAACTGGCGCGCTCCGTGCAGGCCTCTCTGGTTTCGACGCTGGCGAAGAAATACAAGGACACACAGGGTTTAGGGCACAGGGAGGCCTTATTTTTCGTCTTATTAGGGGCGAAAATGCCGGCCATTCTTGTGGAAGCTTCGTTTCTTTCCAACCCGCAGGAGGAGAAGCTTTTGGCCAATGCCCAATACCGCGGCCACGTAGCGGACGGCATTTATGAGGGGATTAAAAAGTTTTCCGGCAGCCGTGAGCAAGTGGCAGGTTTAACAGACTGAGTTATGTTGTCTGCGACTTCAGCGAGAAGGAGAGGAGCGTTGCAGCCTATGCATTTAAAAGTGTGGATTTTTCTATTCAGTTTACCTTTGGTGGCCTTAGGGCAACCGGTGAAGGAGGCCTTGCCCTCCTTGGCCCCGCTGGTAGATTCGGTAAAGTCGGCCGTCGTCAACGTCGATGTGCAAGCCGTTTCAGCGCGCTCGGTGCAGGAGGAGGAATTTTTCGAGCGGTTTTTTGGGTTTAGGCACCCAGGGCTGCCCCAGGGGAGGGAGCCTATGCGTCGGGGGGCGGGTTCCGGGTTTATTATTGACGCGAAGGGTTTGTTATTGACGAACAACCACGTGGTAGAGGGGGCGGCCAAAATTCGCATACGTTTGGACGATGGGCGTTCCTTCGAGGCCGAGGTATTGGGGACAGATCCGCTGACGGATTTGGCCTTGTTAAAGCTCAAAAACATAGAGGGCAACCTCCCCGTCGTCAAACTAGGGGATTCAGCCGGCATGCGTGTAGGCGACTGGGTATTGGCCATAGGCAACCCCTTTGGTTTGGCCTCCAGTGTTTCGCTGGGGATAGTTTCGGCCCTGGACAGGAACATACAGGCGGGCCCTTATGATCAGTTTTTACAGACGGATGCGGCGATTAACCCTGGGAATTCAGGGGGCCCCCTGTTTAACCTTAAGGGTGAGGTCATAGGGATAAACACCGCCATTATAGGGGGGGGTTCCGGCATAGGTTTTGCGGTACCCTCTAACATAGCCAAAGCCCTCCTCCCCCAACTCAAGGAGGGTGTGGTTACCCGCGGGTGGCTGGGCGTCGCCATTCAGGACTTAAACCCCAAACTGGCCCAAGGCCTTAAGCTGCCCATAAAGGAGGGCGCCATTGTCAGCTCCCTGCTTGCGGACTCGCCGGGCCAGCGCGCGGGACTGAAGGTGGACGACGTTATTGTCGCCATCAACGGCCAAGCGGTTGCCTCCGCAGCGGGTTTAACCCGTATTGTCGGCATGCAAAAACCCGAAACTACGGTTAAAATAAAGCTTTATAGGGCAGCTAAACCCATGGAACTCCATGTGCGCCTGGGCATAAGGCCCGATGAAATGGGCAGAACCCCCAAGGCAGGGCCCTCAGCGGAGCAGGAGCAGAAAAACCAGCGCCTGGGTTTAAGCGTGCAGGATATGAACCCGCGTTTGGCCGAGGCGCTGGCTTTGCCGAGGCAGGGTGCGCTGGTGGTGGATGTACAACCCGGCTCTCCGGCAGAAGAAGCGGGCCTGGCCAAGGAAATGTTGATTGTTGAAGCCAATGGCACGGCCATAGGCACAGCACGCCAGCTTTTGGCTATTTTTTCTGCAGCAGCCAGCAAGCAAGTGGTGCTTTTGCGTGTACAACTGCCCGGAAAAGAAGGAAGAGCCTTTCTGATAGCCCTAGAAATACCCTAGACCGCTTCCACTTTGACATGATCTCTTCGTTGGACTCGTTTTTGTTCGGGTCATGCACTTAAGTGCACTCCCCTCACAAAAGCCTCGTCCGCCTCGATCTCATGTCAAATTGAAACCGGTCTAGGTGCTATATATAGCCCTATATGTAGTGTCATGAAACCCAGTGTTGCCGTAGGCGGCGGCTACGTGTTAGAGCACAGTGAAAGGCTTATGCCTCAGGCTGGCCTTCAGTTGTGCCTTTAGCTGGTTTCAAGAAACGGCCGTCGATGCGAATAAAACGCCTGGATATAACGGGATTTAAGTCCTTCATGCAAGCTTCGCCCTTTGTTTTTGACAAGGGGATTACGGTGGTAGTGGGCCCCAATGGTTGTGGGAAGTCCAACATAGTGGACGCCATCCGCTGGGTAATGGGCGAGCAAAGCGCCAAAAACCTACGAGGCCGGGGGATGGAGGACGTCATTTTTGCGGGCTCCGAAAACCACCTTCCTTTGTCCATGGCCGAAGTGACGATGACGTTTGAGACGGAGGAGAGCGACTTGTTGCCGGCCCACCTGATGGGCCTGCCGGAGGTTTCCATTACGCGGCGTCTTTTTAGGAATGGCGACTCTGAATACCAAATTAACAAGGTAAATTGTCGTTTATTGGACATAACCGAGTTATTCCTAGGCACCGGCGTAGGGACAAAGGCCTATTCTATTATAGAGCAAGGGAGTGTAGGCCAGGTGGTTTCGGCCCGTCCAGAGGACAGGCGTTTGTTGTTGGAGGAAGCCGCGGGGGTGACGAAATATAAGACGCGCCGCAAAATGGCGGAGCGAAAAATGGAGCACACGCAGCAAAACCTGCTGCGCATTCAAGACATTTTGGGGGAACTCAAGCGCAACCTCGGGAGTTTGGAGCGTGCGGCCAAAAAGGCCGAAAAGTTTCGTCTCTTGCGCATGCAGTTGCGCAAACTGGAAAGCCAGGAATGGGCGCACCGTTTTTTGGAACTCAAAGCGGTGCTTTCCCATGCAGAGTTGCAAAGGCAAGAGACGGAAGCGAAGGCCGAGGAGAAGTTGTTGGCTTTGCAGCAGGCCGAAGACACGCTTTGCGAGAGGCGGCGTGTGACAGAGAAAACCGCCTTTGAGTTGGAAAATGAAGCCTTGGAAGTGGCGGCACTGACTTCGCGCATTCAGTTGTGCAGGCAAAACCTCAAGCATGGGCAAGCCGACAAGGAAGCCACTGGGGCACGTCAAACCAAGGCCGAAGCGGAGCAACAGCAATGGCAGCAAAAGAGGGAGCGCCTGGAGGTGGAGCTTGGGCAGTGTGTGGAGGCCTTGCAGTTTTTGTCGGTTTCCAACCTTGAAGAAGCCAAGGTTGTGGAAGAAGCGCGGCTCAAAAAAGAAGCCAATTTGGCAGAGAGGAACCAACTGGAGGCGGCGCTTGGCAAAGAGCGCAGCCGGTTGATGCAGCTGGCCACCACCTTGGCTCAGCAGGAAGCCCAACATACGCATTTGGGGCAACGCAAGCTGGAGTTGCAGCAGCGTTGGGAGCGTTTGCTTCAGGAGATGCAGTTGTGTGAGGCGGAGAAGGAAAAATGGGCTGAGCAGTTGGCTTTGCATGAAGCGCAGCAGCAGCAGCAGCAGTCTGCGCTGGAGGCCCTGGTGCAGCGTCGCCAAGAGGAGCAACAGCTTCTAAACCATACCCAAGAAGACATGAAGAAGGCCCAGGAGCGCCTTGCCCAAAGCCACCATGCTTGGCTTAGCCAGAAAAGCCGTTTGGCCTCCTTGCAAGAAATTTGCTCCAACTATGAGGGTTTCGACAGAGGCGTAAGGGCCCTAATGAAGGGGCAGGGGGCCTTACCCGCAGCCGGCATATGGGGTTTGGTAGCGGATGCTTTGGTAGCGACGCCTCGGAGTGAGAAAGCCATTGAAGCGGTATTGGGTGAGAAGCTCCAGTGTATTCTCGTACAGGAGCCTCAAAGGGCTTTGGAGCTTTGTACACACCTCAAGGAGCACGGCTTGGGGCGCTCGTCTTTTTTTATATTGCCATGGGCGCAGCACAAACGTCTGCCCAAGCCTGAATGTCCTGAAGCCATAGCCATGGCTTTGGATGAGTTGCAATGCACGCAAGTGGTGTTTGAGCCCCTTTTGGAGCATTTGTTGGGCAATGTGGTTTTGGTTGAGAGTTTGGAGCAAGCGCTTGTTTGCCGGGAGCGTTTTCCCCAATATGTATTTATAAGTTTAGCCGGGGAGCTTATACGTCCCGAAGGTTTATTAACCGGCGGTGTATTAGAGGGTCCCGCGCTAGGGGCTTTGCAAAAGAAGCGTGAGGTAGCGGAGCTTCAGGCAGCAATGGTGCAACTCGAAGAAGCCCATGCTGTGCAGCAGCGCGCATATGAAGCGCTCCAACAGAAACGCCATGCACATGAAACCGCTTTGCGCAAACTTGAGAAGGCGCAGCACGACGCGGAGCTTTTGCTTTCCTCGCAGAAGAAAGACATTCAGCGTTTTCATTTCCAACTGAAGGACTTGGGCCAAAAAACGGTTTCGCTCGGCAAGGAGAAAGCGCAAACAGACGGGGAACGTATTTCGCTGGAGCAAAAGACACAAGTGCTCGGGCTGCAAGTGAAAGAGGGGCATGAGCAAAAGCAAACCCAGGAAGCGCAGCTTCAGTTGCTGGCAAGCAAGCAGGCGGCGCTTTCGGCGTGTTTTGACGAGTTGAACAATGCATTCATGAAGCTTCGTGTAGAGCTTGCGACACACAAAGAGAAAGAAACCTCCCTCAAATACCAGCAGCAACGCATTGCGAATGAGCTTGAAGGCGCCTCCAGCAACCTGCGCAAGCTGGGTGTGGAGTTGAGTGAGGATGAGCAAAAGTTGCATGGTTTGCAGTTGTCGCTTGCCCAGGTTTCGGAGGAGTTGCAGCTTCACGAAGAGGCTTTGCTTGCGAAGACAAAAGTTTTTGAGCAAAGGAAGTGGGAGCAGTCGCAGCATTTGGCCCAGCTTCGCGAGCAAGAGAAGAAGCTGGTGGAGGACAGGCACGAATGGGAAAGCCTGAGCAAAAGTGTTTCGGAGTTGTCCGTCCAATGTCGCTCGCTGGGTTTGGAAGCAGAGCACCTGGTAGAGAATGCTTTTGAGCGTTGCGGCATGGAAATGGACGAGGCGCTTTGCGAAAACCACCTTCTGTTGCCGCTGACAGACGAGGAGCGCCAACGCATTCAAGGGTTGAAGACGCAAATTGAGGGTTTTGGTGAAGTCAACCTGACAGCCATTGCAGAGCACCAAGCGCTGGCTGCCCGTTTCGCTTTCTTGTCCCAGCAGAAGGAGGACTTGGAGCTTTCCATGGAGCGGCTGAAGAAGGCCATTGAGAAAATTGACATTCAAAGCCGACAGCAATTTAGAGAGACGTTTGAGGCGGTGAATGCCAAGTTTGCTCAAGTCTTCCCCCGCCTTTTTGGGGGAGGGCATGCGCAATTGGTTTTGTTGCCGAGTGCGCCTGGCCAGGAGCCGGGGGTGGACGTGGTTGCGCAGCCGCCGGGCAAAAAGCTTCAGGCCCTCAACCTTTTGTCGGGAGGGGAGAAGGTATTGACGGCCATTAGCCTTATTTTTTCTATTTTTCTCATTAAGCCCACACCTTTCTGCTTGCTGGACGAGGTAGACGCTTCCTTGGATGAGGCGAATGTACACCGCTATAACGAGTTAATTCGGCAAATGTGTGCGCAGTCCCAATTTATTCTCGTGACGCACAACAAGCGGACGATGGAAGTGGCCGACGTCCTCTATGGCGTCACCATGGAGGAGCCAGGCATTTCCAAGCTGGTTTCCGTACGTATGAGAGAGCTTGCAGAGGTTTTGCCTTTGGCTGCGTCGGCCTAAAAAAGATTTTTTCCCCTTCCAGGGGGGGGTAAGTTTCTCACTTTGAGCGTTATTTATTAGCCCCTGCGGGGCGGCTTAAATTTCTCCCTTTGAATGTTTCTCTTAGGCCCTAGCGGGCCCGCCTTCTTCCCTTATTTTGTGCGTCAGGTTTCGCCTGACGGCGAGTCACTTTTTTGTGTGACAAAAAAGTAACCAAAAAAACACCCTCTGGGGCCCTGCCGGGGGCTTTGGCAGCACTCGCGACCCCCTCGAACTCTTTACTTGATCCACCCCATCATTCTGGGGCCGTTCACGCTGTGCATGTTTGAAATGCTGAAGCACTGCTGCCTGGTCTTATCTCGAACGCCGCAGGGGGCCCTCGCCCCCCGCTCGTACTCCAAAATGGTACGGGGAATTCCCAGCAAAAATGCCACGCCACCGTTAACAAAAACAAAAGCCCCAAAGCTTGACGCTTGCGGCAGGTGTTGTTAGCTTTCGAACGAACGGGTTCTAAAACCCGAACATAACGTGGCGAGAGCCACGGTTTCCGTCAGCCTTAGGGCTTTCGCTTGCGTGCCTCCTCATTGGGCGGCCCACGCGAGGGGCCGCATGGTCCGCCGGTTTCACGTTATGTCCGGTTTTTAGACTCGTTTGGGCTGCCACGGCAGCCTTGTGAGTTTCAGTGAACTGGGGCCGAACATGGAACGACAAGACAAGGAGACAAACAAGTCGGACAACCGAAAATTGCGCGACGTCATCCGCTTTCTGGATTGCATTTCAGGAATGTTGGCCTTCACGCAATACGCTTTGACTTATTTGCAAAGTGTGGACGACGAGCACCGCAAATTGAAAACCGTCATTGAGAAACTGAATGAGATTTACGAAACTCTAGAAACTCTTAAAAGGCGTTTTAGGTGTGCGGCCAAGGAGTTGGGTTTTGAAAACATAGGCCATCGTCATTCCATGTTGGTGAGTACTTTAAACAGGCTGCTCAAACAAATGCCGCCCATCGAATAACCTAGGGTAGCGATATTGGTTTCCCGGTTAGGGGGGGCTACTGTTTTAGAGTACGAGCAGGGGGTGATAGCCCCCTGCGGCGTTCGAGGGGGGACCAGGTAGCAGTGCTTCGGCATTTCAAACATGCACAGCGTGAACGGCCCCAGAATGATGGGGTGGATCAAGTAAAGAGTTCGAGGGGGTCGCGAGTGCTGCAGGAGCCCCGCAGGGCCCCAGAGGGTGTTTTTTTGGTTACTTTTTTGTCACACAAAAAAG
>WQYA01000062.1 GCA_009781495.1 Cystobacterineae bacterium | reverse complement strand
GGGGGCCTCGCAGAGCCCCGGAGGGTGTTTTTTTGGTTACTTTTTTGTCACACAAAAAAGTGACTCGCCGGTAGGCGAAACCTACGGCAGCCGCGCAGCGGAGACAGCCGGGCCGCAGGCCCAAGAAAACCAACGCTCGAATGGGCGAAAAGAATGTTTCTACCCCCTACAGCCCTGAGCCCTAAACAACTACCACCCCCCCGGCTATGCCGGTACCCCTCCACGGAGGGGAATTTTAAAAAACAGCCGGGCCGCAGGCCCACTACCCCCCCCTCTAAAAAGTTCCCCGCCGGAGGCAAGCGGCGCCCGCTAGGGCGAAAAAAGCCATTTTAAACTAAAATAACACTCGAAAAGAAATGCTTTTAACCCCCCCCTGGAAGGGGGAAAGAAATGTTTTCCCCCCCCTGCAAGGCAAAGAGAAATACCTTAAGGGTGGAAAGAGGAGGGGAGGGAGGCCACCCACTGTTGGAATTCCGGGTGGTGGCGTAGGCGGAACAAGTCCGCGTCCTCAAGGGCTTTTTGAGGCTCATTGAAGCCGTTTTGCGCGGCCAGGGCCAGCATTCTCAGGGCGCCGGCCTCGTCGCCGGCGAGGGCATGGTTACAGGCGGCCTCATAGGCAACCTCCGCCTGGGGCTCCAAGTGAAAGGAGGCCTCTGCGGCCTCGGCTGCCTGGGCATACTCGCCGCGCAAGCGGAAGACGCTTTGGGCGCAGAGATAGGCTTTGGCCAAGCGGACTTTGGGCATGGCGCGCACCATGTCCACCCTGCCCAGGCGAAGGAGGGCGCCTGCCCACTCATGCAGGAGGATGGGGTTTTCCGAGAGGGTGGCGGCCGTTTCCCAGAGGGGCAAAGCGCGCTCATCCTCCCCGGTGAGGGAGAAGGCGGCGGCCATGGCCTGCGGGGGTATTTCCATACCTTCGGCCTGGGAGAAGTGGCTGAGGGCTTTACGTCCCTGGTTGGTTTTAAGGGAGAGCCAGCCGGCCAAATAGTGTGCGCGGGTATTTTCAGCGGGGGGGAGGGGCCCGGCGAGGAGGTTTTGGGCCTGGCGTAGGCCTTCCGTGAAGGCGCCTTCCTGGAGTAATTTTTCAATGACAAGCAACTCCTGCGAGGGGGAGCCAGAGGAGGGGCCCGTATGGGGGAGGGGGGGGGCGGCCGGAGGCCCATGGCGCAGCAACTCCACCACAAGCTGGAGGGAGCGCAGCATGAAGGCGCCGACGAGGAAGGCCATGAAGAAGCTTTGGTGTTGCAGGGCCCAGACGAGGATGGGGATACCGCAGAGCAGCCCTAGGGTTTGGGCATAGAGGAGTCCGCGTTTAGGGGCCAAGCGTATAAAGAAAAGGGTAGCGATACGTCCCCCGTCCAGGGGCCCCATAGGGACCAGGTTAAACGTAGACCAAACCAAGTTAGCCCAAATAAAGCTATGGCAGACATAGTGCAGCGTAGGGGGGCTGTTGTCAGGCAGCACATAGGCGGCGAGGACGAAGAGGGCAGCCAGGAGATAGCCCGCCAGGGGCCCGGCCAGCGTCAGGGCCACGTCCTTGAGCCACGGGATGGGTTTTTCAGCCGGCGTCAGCGTATAGCCGCCCATAGCGATGAGGACAATGGAGGGTTGATAGCCGAAGGCGAGGCTGGTGAAGGCATGTCCCAACTCATGGACGAGGACGGAGAGGCTGATGATGGCCGCCCAACTGAGGACGGCGGCAACGGGGGGGACAGGGGCGGACTGGGCGAGGAGATAGGCCAGCAAGAAGCTGAAGAGAATATGGGAGCCACGCGCCTCAACGGGTATTTTAGCAATAGAAAACCGAAGCATGTTTAGAAGGAGTTTAGCTTTTTTAGGGCCTGTTGACGGAATAAAGTGCCGCTTAAAGGAATAAAATGGCAAACAGCTTCAGGAAAGTAAAAAAATGCCGCACATAGCCTCCTATTCCTTTGCGACGCCCTATGCCCTGGCGCCCATGGCCGGGGTAAGCGAGGAGCCGTTTAGGCTGATAGCGCGGGCCATGGGTGCGAGCCATTGCCCCACGGAGCTGATAAGCGCGCAGGGTTTGTTGCGCCATGCTGCGGGCAGCCTGCGTTATTTATGCCACCGGCCGGGGGTAGAGGAGCCCTTTTGCGTACAATTATTTGGGGGTGAAGCTAAGCTATTGGTGAAAGCAGCCCTATGCGCCAAGCTTTTAGGGGCCCAAATGATAGACTTAAACATGGGCTGCCCCGTGAAGAAGGTGACGAAGACGGGGGCGGGGGCGGCCCTCATGCTGGAGCCTGCGCGTGCGGCGGACATTTGCCGGGCGATGGGGGAGGCGACGGGTTTGCCCATAACGGCGAAGATACGCTCCGGTTGGGACGCGCAGCACCAAAACTACCTGGAAGTTGCCGAAGCCCTGGCCGAGGCCAAAATAGCGGCCCTGGCGGTGCACCCCCGTACGCGGGCCCAGGGCTATGGCGGCAAGGCGGACTGGGGGGTGATTGCGCGCCTCAAGCAGCATTTTGGCAGCGCTTTTGCGGTATTGGGGAATGGGGATGTGCGTTGTCCTGCGGACGCTGTGCGCATGCAGGCCCAAACCGGCTGCGACTTTGTGATGATAGGGCGGGCGGCGCTTGGGAACCCGTGGATATTTCGGCAGCTTTTAGGGGGTCCCCCGCCGAGTGGCGAGGAGCGTTTTGAGACGGCGTGGGGGCATTTTAAGGCGCATATGGCGTGGCTAGGGGGGGGTGAGGGGGCGGCGTTGCGGAGTTTTCGCAAGCAGTGGGCCTATTACTCTCACGGTTTAGAGGGGGCGAGCGCCTTTAGGGCCGGGGTATACCGCCTAGAGGACACAGAGTCCCTCCACAGGGCGGCACACCGTTTTTTCACACAAGCCAAGCCGTTGGGGGGAGGGCTGGAGGGCAGCGAGGGGGAGGAGGGGGGTAAGGGGAGTGGAGAGGAGGGCCCCGGCTGAGCAGAGGGGTATACAGCTTTCTTTTCTACTGGGCTTTTGCGCATATATTGCGCTAAAGTAGAGGGCATTCAATTTTGTCCTAAAGGCCGAGGCAGCGTGGGTTGAAGAATGAATTTTCGAAGAAGGATGCGACGATGGGAAGGGGGGTGTCTGTTGTATTTGTTGTTGCACCTTTGTGCGGCATGCAACGGGGAGGTGGGGGTTTTGCCGGAGTGCCTGGAGGCGCCCGGCGACCCGAGCCTGTCGGGGGCATCGAGTACGCCGGAGTGTCCTGATGGGCCGGGGGGGGGGCCAGACGGGAAGGGCTGGCCGCCGCCGCCGGACTTTGCGTTTAAGGGGGACATAGCGCCCAACCCGCTTATTTCGCGGGGCAAGAGTGTGCTTGTTTCGGGGGGGCAAGCCGGGTTTATCAACAATGGGGTTTACCGCTGGCAGGTTTGGCAGGGGAATTGGGCGGCGATACACATAGGGGCGGGGCCCAGCCATATTTTATTGGAATGGTCCTCGGGCCCTAACTACAACTACACCGATACAGCGGGGGTACCCAGGGAATATTTCCTTGAAGTTTCCTCCAACGCAACGGACTGGGAGGAGAGGGCGCACGTGACGGGCAACCAAGTCCGCACGCGGACGCACCTGTTGAATTTTGGAGGCATGTCCTGGGTGCGTATGCGTATGCCCGCAGGGGCGACGGCCAGCTTGGACGAGATAGACGTCTATGACGCCAGTGGGGGCAGTTATGACAGTTGGTTTTTCCTGGGAGACTCCATAACGGCGCATGCTTTTGACCGTTCCGAGGCGCATGGCTCCTTCGCGGAGTTTGTGCATGAGAGGTGGCCGCGGTTTTTCCCGGCCATGGTGGATGGGGGCGTAGGCAGTGACAAGACGCAGCATGGCCTGGCGCGTTTGGACAGTGCGCTGGCAGAGCACACGGCCATTCAATTTTGGGCGGTGTGTTTGGGCACCAACAACGTAGGCTCCAACAATGACGGTTATGGGCTGGATACATTTCGCCGAGAGTTGTCTGCCATTGTGAGGCGCATTCAAGGAGATGGGGGCCGTATTGCCGTCATTCCGCAAATACCTTTCATAGGCAGGTGGAACAAGGATGCGCAGAGGTGCGAAGTCACTCGGCCGGACACCCCCAAATTCAACAAGGTGATTGACGAGGTGATAGCAGAGGAGGGGGCGCTTCCGGGTCCGGACCTCTACAGCTATTTTGCGACACATTGCGAGCAATTGCCGGACGGGTTGCACCCCAATGCAGAGGGCTACCAAGCGATGAACAGGCTATGGGCGGAGGCCATGGCGCCCATTTATAATGCCTACCCCTAAGCAGCCGAGGTTTTGAGAGGGCCATATGGAAGACAAGCGAAGGAATACGGGCTACCCCTATCGTCTATGCCTTTGGCTAGGCTATATTTGCCTAAGCGCCTGCATAGGAAACGTCAATGGAACCGGAGGGGGGTGTGGAGGGGGGGGTGGAGGGGGGGGCGGCGGCGCCGGGTGTAGCGGTGTTAGGAGGGAGTGCCAGGGCGAGGGGTGCACGGAGCTCCCGTCGGCAGTGGGTTTTCCGAAGACGCTGGTTTCAGCGGGCAAGCGGACGGCCACCTCTTCGGGGCAAAGCGCGGGCATGTTGGTGGATGGGAAGTTTCGCAACTCTGCCGCATGGAATGTGGGGAGAAGCCTACCGGCCTGGGCAGCCATTGAGGTAGGCGGCGGCATAACGGAATTGCTCCTCTCATGGACTTCTTCAGGCAACTATGACTACCCTGAAATACGCTATGGAGCCCCCGCCTCCTATAGGATTGAGACTTCAGCCGACAGCACGAATGGAAGCAACGGCGAATGGACGCAAGTGTTGACCGTCACCCACAACACGGTACGCGCAAGAACGCACTGTGTCCCCTTTGAGGGCCAGCGCTGGTTGCGTTTTGTGGTGTTGAGTGATGCGGGCACGGAGAACGGCGTGCAGATAGATGAGATAGAGCTGCACGACAACTCCAACGGCAGAACAGACGGCTGGTTTTTCTTTGGCGACTCCATAACGGCCCATGCTTTTGACCGGCAAGAGGCTCAAAACCCGGCCTTTGCGACTTTGGTGTGGACGGCGGACCCAAGCCACTACCCTCTCCAAGTGAACGGCGGTTTTGGCGGCGATACGGCGCGGTGCATACCCAACCCGGCCTACCCGGAGAGGCCATGCTCCCTGGACAGACTCAAGAAGGCTTTGGATGAGAACGACGGCTACAGAGTGGTAGCCCTGGCTTTGGGCACCAACGACTTTGGAGCCATGGAGGACTACCGCAGGGCCATGGAAACCCTCATTCAAGAAGTGCAAAGTCGCGGCAAAATGGCCATTATTCCACGTATTCCCTGGGCCAGAAACCGCTCTGAAGCCACCCAGGAGGCGATGAACAAAGTCGTAGATGACTTGATACAAAAGTTTAAACTTCCAAAGGGCCCTGATTTTTATGCGCATTTTCGAGCAAACCCCGGCCAATTGAGGGACGAGTTGCACCCCAACGCCGAAGGTTGCAAGGAGATGAACCGCCTGTGGGCGGAGGCGGCCAAAGCCGTATCCAAACCCTGAATCTAACTCTGTACAGCCATGCATAGGGCAACCCAGGGCCTCCCTGTCTCATAGGGGGGGGTGAGGGTAATATAGAAACCGGTCTATAGAAAATAGAACCAGCCCAGGGTGTAGGGATTTAGCAGGTGCAATCGCACCATATTTGTGTTAAAACCCAGCTTAGGGAAGCGTTTTTTGGGTTTGGAGGTGGAGAATGAAGCACAATTTTTTCAAAGCGGTGGTGTTGGCGGTGTTGTTGTTGGCGGGTTTGTGGGCGTGCTCTTTGGACAAACTGTCGTGCACAGAAGATGGCATATGTCCGCATGGCAGTTTTTGTCTCAAGAGCCTTGGAGAAACGGGTTTATGCACTTGGGGGGAGATGGTGCAAGACACGTCTGGCCTCTGGGTTGTTTTTCCGATGGTGGAGCTTTCGTCGAATTTCCCCTTGGAAGAAGACAGCCAAAACCCAAAGCTGCAAAGTGTGACGAGCTACACAAACGAAATGCAGCTCTCCATTCGCGCCTATGGTGCAAGCGTTATTTTTGAGCCTTCGGGCGAAGGGGTTGAGGTTTCCTGCGAGGCCGAAGTTTTTACCCATTCCCATGTGGCGCGCAACTGCACCTTGAAAGTCGAACACAGTGGCGTCCACGAAATTCAAGTCAGCGCTGAAAACAGCAATGGCAGAAGCACCGTTGTTTTGGTGTGGACACTTGTCCCGACGAAGATAGAGATTTCGTCAAATTTCCCTCTGGAAGAAGACAGCCAAAACCCGAAGCTAAAAAGTCTCACAACACATACCGACGAAATACAACTCTTCATTCGCGCCTATGGTGCAAGCGCCATTCCTGAGCCTTCGAGCAGAGGGGTTGAGGTTTCCTGCAGCGCTGAGATTTTGACCGATTCGCGTATAGAGCGCACTTGCACCTTGAGGGCCGGCCAGGGTGGCGAGCATGAAATTCAAGTCAGCGCCCAAAACGGCAATGTTGAAGAAGCGGTGACGCTTCGGTGGACCTTTGACGATTCTCCGCCTTTGCTTCAATTGCGTGCAGAGCCTCGCGCAACGCCTTGGCGCCGAATGGACGAAGTGCGTGTGCAACTTTCCTCCGATGACGCGCATATCGACTTGAACTCGACGAAGCTTTGGATATCGTCTTTGGAGTTGGGCGGCACTTCATGCCCTGAAAGCGTGTTGCCTTGCGAAGCCGAAGCTTGCCGTTGTTTTGTTTTGCCCTTGGCCGATTTGCCCGAGGCCTATTGGAGAACGTTTCCTTTGGAGGGCGCGCTTGAGCTGAACCCCACAGTGGAAATAGCCTATGAGAATGAGCCCAACCGCCGAAGGACGCCCTTGGCGTTGAGGCTTTCGGTGACACGCACCCTGTGGCAAGCCTCCGGCCCATCCCTGGATGTTGCCCAATTGGTTTATATGGACAAAGAGTTAGGGGTAGCCTGGGGGGAGAGGGAGCCGGCGCCCAACACAGGAGAGATGCAGCCAACCAAATATAGAAACCTCGCCATTTATTCGCTGGTCTCAGGTAGTCGAAGCGACCATCCCCTGTGGGACTCTGGAGGTCGTTATATCAAACAGAAAATCATCTCTTTCCGCTATAGGGATGAGCTTTATTTGGCCATGTTTGGGGTTACTTCTCTGCTTTCATATACTACCCAACGCTTGAGCACGGATGTCTACAGTTCACAAGGAACCCTCGTGACCAATTCGGGTTGTTCTTGGCCCGAAATGGGAGATGACACAGGAGACCCGCCTTTTGAATGGACTTTGGTTTCAGCTCCAGGAAGCCCTCCCGAGTTTGTCTCTGCAAACCGTACGCGCGTAAACCCCGGTGATTATCGCCCCCGCGTCTATCGCTATCGTCCTTTTGCCGCCACTGAATCCAGCCGTTGTGAATCCATAGGAGGAAGCTTGTTTGCAGAGGGAGCCATAACAGAATCCATCGCGCAAAACATAGGAGGGCAGCAGCGTATCCTGCTCTCTCGCCCTGGGAGCGACACCAATGCATTGGGCAGTTTTGAAATATTCACACTCCCTGCAACCAGTGGCCTTAACAGAGTGAGGGAACTCACAGCTCCCAGCGGCCAGACTGGCGAGAACAGCCATCTTCGGCTGACTTCTGAAGGCCATCTCTATATGCTTCGGACTTCGAGCAGTGGACAAACACAAGTCAGCTTCTTTCCCAATGTTTGGAATACGGCTTCGACTTCCGCCTGGACACCCTTGTGGAGCCGAAATTCTGGAGAGGCCAAGCATTTGCTGCTGCCGCGCCCCAACCAAGTTTTGTTTGGCACAAGCAATACGGGTTCAACCCATCCCTTGACGCGCTATTCCAGTTTGAACAGCAGCAACACAGGCCGCTCCATCAACACGACAAGCTCCAATTGGACGGGCGTCGTGGGCACTGGCGACATCCTCTATCTCGTGGACAATGGCGGCCTGCGTGTGCTGGACGCTCAAATGGACACGCTTTGGCAAACGGGGCCGTTGCTGTCCGACAGCACGGCCTTGCAACCTGTGCTGGCGCCCATGCCCGGCTATGAGCATTTGGGCGTTTTGGTTGTTGGTTTATATGCCGGCAATAATAAGACTTCGCACCTGAGGGCCATTGTCGTCGAGTCGCCCACGGTAGACCCGCTGGCGCCTTGGCCTATGGAAATGCACGACCCTTGCCATACCAACAATGCTTCCATACCCATAGACAATTGCCTCTCGTGGGTAGGAGGGCCCTAGACCGGTTTTATGTTGAAGTGATTTTACTGACCGGTTTCCTGCCCCCTCTCCCTAAAGAAAACCCCCGGTGCTGTGCAAGCAACCGGGGGCTTGAGTGCCGGTCCGCTGGGTTTAGGCTTTGCGCCTTCGAGCCAAAGCGAAAAAGGCGAGGGCAAGCATGGCCAAAGGGGCGCCCGAGGTTGAGGAGCAACTGATGTCGGAGCCCCCTGCTATCTTATAGGGCCTCCTCGTTAGAGTTCCCGTATTCCCCTCTATAAGGCTAGCGTTAATGGTGAAATTTACCGTTACTGAATTGGAAGCCTGCCCCCTATTGTCATAGCCTGTGACGACAATGCTGTAAGAGCCGTTGCCCAGCGAGGCCAAATCACAAGTGAAGGCTTCCTGGTTCAACGCGCAAAGTGTGCAGTCCGCACCGCTTTGCCCATCCCAGCAAAGGATGACCTCCGTTATATCCGCAGAAGCAGTGCCTGTCGCTGCGTCAAGCATGGCATAAGTGCGGCCCTCAACAGGGCTGTTCACGGCAATGGACAGCACAGACGGCAGCACCACGGTTTCAATGATGAAATTCACCGTTACTGTATTGGAAGCCTGCCCTCCGCTGTCATAGCCTGTGGCAACGAGGGTATGGTCTCCATCCGCCAGGCCCAGTGGGGCCAAATGGCAAGCGAAGGCTTCGTTGAGTGTGGGGCAAGAAGTGCAGTCCGCACCGGTTTGTCCGTCCAGGCAGAGGACAACCTCCGTTATATCCGCGGAAGCTGTGCCTGTTGCCTCCTCCAGCGTGTCATAGGT
>WQYA01000061.1 GCA_009781495.1 Cystobacterineae bacterium | reverse complement strand
GGGTCGCGAGTGCTGCAGGAGCCCCCGGCGGGGCCCCAGAGGGTGTTTTTTTGGTTACTTTTTTGTCACACAAAAAAGTGACTCGCCGGTAGGCGAAACCTGCAGCGGCCGCGCAGCGGAAAACGGCCGGGCCGCAGGCCCAGGAGAAACCCCGCCGGGGGGGCAGAAGAATTGTTTTTGAAAACAGCCGGGCCGCAGGCCCAGCACCAATAACCCCGCCCGGGAGGGCAAAAAAATATTTTTCCCCCCCGGAATTTAAAAACTCATTTCTTGATATTTGGAAAGCCCACTGTCCGGAGGCAGGAGAACTTCGCGGGGTTTGACCCCGTCGGCGGGGCCGACAACCCCCTCCCTTTCCATACGCTCAATCATCCGCGCCGCACGGTTATAGCCTATACGCATACGCCTTTGCAGCATGGAGATGGAGACGCTGCGCAACTCTGCAACCGCGGCCAAGGCCTGATCATAAAGCTCGTCGGACACCTCGTTGTCCACATCCCCCATCTCCTCGCCCTCCTCCTTGGGTTTGAGTATGCCCTCGTCATAGACCGGTTTGCCCTGGCTCTTCCAGTGCTCCACCGCGCGTTTAATTTCGGTGTCGGAAACAAAGCAGCCGTGCACGCGCTGGAGGTGCGCGCTGGTCGGCGGCATTATTAACATGTCGCCCATACCCAGCAGGGCCTCGGCGCCTGTGGTGCCCAAAATCGTCATGGAGTCCGGTTTGCTGCGCAGCATAAAGCTAATGCGTGTAGGAAAGTTAGCCTTAATAATACCCGTAACCACATCCGTAGAGGGCCTTTGTGTAGCCACCATCAAGTGTATGCCCGCCGCGCGCGCCATTTGCGCCAAGCGGGCCACGGAGGTTTCCACCTCTTTGCTGGCCACCATCATCAAATCCGCCAGCTCGTCGATAATAACCACCAAATAGGGGAGTTTTTTGCGCGCCTCTTCGGGTTTGTCGGCCCCCCCCCTTTCGCCCTCGTTTTGTTTTTGGGCCAACTCCACCTCCAACTCGGCCGTCGTCGCATCCACACGTATTTCCGCCTCCTGCTCCGTCTGCAAAAGCTCGCTTTGGGCACGCGCTTCTTCGGCCTCCAGGCTTTTGTCTTCGGCGGGGGGCAGGGGGGGGGGGGCTTTGGCTTTCCTAGAGGGGGTTTTCTTGGGGGGTTTAGCCCCTTGGGCCAACTCCACCTCTACCAGCTGGTTATAGCTGGCAATGTTGCGTACGCCGGCCTCGGCCAGCAGTTTATAGCGCCGCGTCATTTCATCCACGGCCCATTGCAGCGCGAGGGCGGCTTGTTTGGGGTCCGTCACCACCGGAAGCAGCAGGTGGGGAATGCCTTCATAGACGGAAAGCTCCAACATTTTAGGGTCTACCATAATGAAGCGTACCTCGTCGGGGGTAGACTTCATTAAGACACTCATAATCATAGAGTTAACGGCTACGGACTTACCGGAGCCTGTGGTGCCGGCGATGAGGAGGTGGGGGGCCTTGGCCAAGTCGAGGACATAGGGCATGCCCTCAATGTCCTTGCCCAGGCACATGCTCAGGCGGGAGGGGGACTTTTGGAAGGCCTCCTGCTCAGCCACCTCTTTGAGGAAAACGGTTTCGCGGTTTTTGTTGGGCACCTCAATGCCCACCACGCCTTTGCCGGGGATGGGGGCGACAATGCGCACGCGCATGGCCTCCATGGCCATGGCCAAGTCATCGGCCAGCGCGGCAATTTTGGAGAGTTTAATACCGGGCCCTGGAGAAAACTCATACATGGTAACAACGGGGCCTGGCCTTATTTCCACCACCTCCCCTACAATTCCGAAGTCCGCCAGTTTGGCGCGCAGTTTTTCGGCGGTGGCGAAAAAACTCTCCTTGTCGAGTTCCGCCGAGGCATGCGTATGCGTATCCAACAACTCCAGCGAAGGCAGGGCGAAGCTGGTGCGGTTACCGATAAACTCAAAGGAGGCCTGGGTAGTTTTAGCCGGTTTAGGGGGGGCCTTAGGCTCCACAATAAGGGGGGTACGCCGCATTTTCTGCAAGAAGTCCTCCCCGGGGGGGGCAGGGGGGCTATCCACCGCTGTTTCACCAAGCTGCACAGCTTCGCCGTTGAGTTGAGCCGTTTCACCCTCAGCAGGGGGGGGGGGTTGAAGGAAGGCCTCTTTGGAGAAGGGGGGGCTTTCTTCGGCCTCAGCGGCGGCAGAAAGCCTGGGGAGGAGTTGGCCTACCCAGGCCGGGTCCCCGTTATTGGGGGCCGAGGGGGGAGGGCCAGGGGGGAAGGGCAGTTGCGGGGGCAAGGAGAGCCGGGTTTTGGCCAAAGAGAGGTTAGGGAAGACAGGGGCCTTCGTGGGGGGCGGGGGCAGGGTTTTGCCTTTGGTTTTGCTTTTAGCCTCAGGCGGCGGGGAGGAGGCCTGGGCCTCTGCCTCCTGCAAGCGCGCCTCCTCGGCTTCCAACTCCGCGAGGAAGGCCGCCTCCTCCTCCCTTTCGAGGCGTTGGGTTTCGCGCCGGGCCTCTCTATATTCCTTGAAGTTTTGCCATTGTTTTCGGGTGAAGGCCCAGGCGAGGGGGGCCAGGCGCAGGCATTGTTTTTTCAGGCCCTGCCCAAGGAAGCCGCACAGGCGCAAAAACACATATTGTGTACCCACAATAAGGGCAATGGCGGCCAGGGCCCCCATGAGCACCACGGTGCCGGCGGTAGAGAAGAAGGCCGTCAGCAACCCCCCTAATTGGCTGCCCAACCACCCCCCCGGCGCGTGGGACCAGCTCCCATCATCCACAAATACCAACTGAGCCAACACTGTGAGTGCAAGTACCAAAAGCCCCAGAGAAAGCCATTGGGCCCAACGGGACTTGTTTTTGTCCCCGACGAAGAGGACGAAGGCGGCATAGAGGCCCGCCAGCGGTGGAACCATGGCGCATATGCCCAGGGCGCCGCGGAATATTTCGGCAAGGGCATGGCCCATGGGCCCAATCCAATTGTGGAAGTCCGGGCCTATCCTGTCCTCGGGGGCAAAGCTGGCGACGGAAAGCAGCACCAGCAACGAAAGGGCCAGCAAAGCCGTCCCCGCCAGTGCTCGCCAGGAGGGCTTGGGGCCGGCGGCCGCCTGGTTTTTTTTCAGCGCTTTGCGCCGTGTTTTAATCTGCTGTCGAGAAAGGATGGAGCTTTTGGCACTGCGCGCCGCCATAAACACCTCTGTAGCTATCTGTTTCAGCCCCCAGTCTAGGGAGGATTGGGGCTGGGTCAATTTTCTTGCCATTTTCAGGGCAACCAGACAAAACAGCCGCTGCAAAGGTGGACCCGGCGAGCCCGGCGAGCTTTTCCGCTGCTGCAGGAAGCGAAGGAGGAAACATGAAATTTTCAAGTGAAGAATTCAAAAACATTGTCCAAACCGCCATACACAACACCCACGTCGCCATGAGTGAGGAGGAGTTTTTGGCCTGTCAACAGGAAATGGCTTTTATTGCCGACTGGGCCCAGGAGATGGACAAGCTTCCGCTGGAGGGGGTGCCCATGACGGTGAATGTCAATTTCCCTGAAAATTGCCCCACACGCCCGGACATGGTTACCCCTTCCATGGGCATAGAGAATGCATTGACACAGGCGCCCGCAAAGCTGGGCAGCTGCTTTATTGTCCCCCAAATTATTTCCGAGTAAGCCATGAGTTTAAATGAGTTAACCCTGTTGGAACTTTCTGCGAAACTGTCTGACAAAACCACCTCTTCCGTTGAGGCGACGCAAGCTTTGCTGGCACGCATTGCCCAAACGCAGCCCCCCCTCAACGCCTTCATCAGCGTGGACGAGGAGGGCGCCCTCAAGGCGGCCAAAGCTTCGGACGAGCGCCGAAGCCGTGGCGAAAGCCGGGGCCCTCTGGACGGCATACCCATTGCCCTCAAGGACAACATTTTTGTGGAAGGGCAAAAAACCACCTGCGCCTCCCGCATGCTGAAGGACTTTGTCGCGCCCATGGACGCAGCGGTGACGACGCAGCTGCACCAGGCGGGCATGCCCATCGTGGGCAAACTCAACATGGACGACTTGGCCATGGGCTCCTCCTCCGCCAGCAGCATTTTTGGGGCGACGCACAACCCCTATGCCTTGGGGCACAGCCCTGGGGGCTCCTCCGGAGGGGGGGCGGCGGCTTTGGCGGCGCGGGCCTCGTGGGCGGCCTTGGGCAGCGACACGGGCGGCTCCATTCGGCAGCCGGCCAGTTTTTGCAATGTGGTGGGGCTAAAGCCGAGTTTTGGCCGGGTTTCGCGCCGGGGGGTGGTGGGCTATGCCTCCTCCCTGGACCAAGTAGGCCCCATGGCGCGTACGGTAAAAGACACCGCGCTGTTGCTGAACATGCTGGCCCAACCGGACGAGGAGGACGTATTGTGCCGTACGGAAGCAGGGGGGGACTATACAAAGGGCATAGAAGGGGGCATAGGGGGCATGCGTATAGGCCTATGGAAGGAGAGCCTAGGGTGGGCGGAGCCGGAGGTAGCGGCGCGGGTAGAGGCGGCGGCGAAGGCCTGTGAGAAGTTGGGGGCGAAGGTAGTGGAAGTTTCCTGTCCGCTGTCGCGTCTGGGGCCTTTGGCCTATGCCATTATTTCCTCGGCGGAGGCTTCCAGCAACCTGGCGCGTCTGGACGGCATACGTTTTGGTTATGCGCACCGTGGGGCCAAAAACCTGCGTGAGCTTTATTTCAAGTCCCGCGGTGAGGGGTTGGGCCGTGCGGTGAAGAACAAGCTGGTTTTGGGCACCTTCACGCTTTCCTATGGGCACTATGAAGAATTTTTCGTCAAGGCCGCCAAGCTGCGCACGCTTTTGCGTGAGGAAGTGGCCCAAGCCCTCAAAGGGGTAGAAGTGGTGCTGGGCCCCGTAGCCTCCACCCCGGCCTTCCCTCTGGACTTTAGCCCCACCCCGGCCCAAAGCGCCGACTTGGACAAGCACACGGTATTGGCGAATTTGGCGGGCTTGCCGGCGCTCTCCTTGCCCTATGGTTTTTCGGCAGCGGGTTTACCCATAGGGGTACACCTCATGGGGAGGGCCTTTGAGGAGGCCGCGCTTTTGCGTCTGGCCTATGCTTTGGAGCAAGACAGTCCCTCCTTCCAGAAGGCCCCTGGTTTATAGTTCCCCTACCCTTCCACCCAAACCCTCCATGGACGTTTCACCGTAGAGCCCCCCTGCAGGCGGCCGTCAGGGGGGGCCGCCCCCGGAGGGCAAAAAAGGCCCCCTCCCTCAGTGGCGGTGGCCGCGTCGTGGGGTTTTAGGGGGTGGGGGTGGAGCGGGGGAGGGTGTTTCCACCTGGACAAGGCTAAGGCTGTCTTCACTCAAAGCCTCACGTACGGCAGCCTCGACGGCTGCTTCCTCTTTTTGTTTGCGTAGGTTTTCTTGGGCTTGTTGAAGCTCTCGCCTTTGGTCCTCATTGAGGCTGAGTTTTTCTTTTTCAAACCCGACGAAGGTTTTGCCGTGTTTTTCGAGGGTACGCTCTATGGCTGCGGCTTTTTCTTGGCGCAAGGCTTGGCGTTCCTCCTGGCCGAGTTCCGAAGGTTTTTTATTTTGGAGCCAGCGTGCTTCGGCTTGTTTTTCGGCGTTGGCAACGGCCTCTTCGAGTTGGGCATGCGCCTGGGCATTCCAGCCTTCAGGGGCGGCCAGCAAAAAAGCAACCAGCGTCACACAAAAACTCATGTCTAAAAACTCCGGGGTTATTCGAGGGGGATTGCGCGAAGGCTCAAAGGCGTGGTGGCATTTTCAGCCGTAATTTCGACGGGGATAAGTCGAGATTGTTTTCCTCCGGCTTTGAAGCGCAGCGTATGTTTTCCCTCTGGCAACAATATGGGGTTAGAGAAAGTACGGGGTGTACGGAAAGCGGTTTTCTGTCCATTAATCCAAATTTCGGCGCCATTGGGTTCCGTAGAGACGGCCAGTTTCCCAAGTTTTTTAGACGAGGCCAACGAGGGTGAGGCGGGTGAAACAGGGGGTGAGGCGGGCAATGGACGCATCACCACATCCAAGCTTAGACTTCTCTCGGAAGCGGCATTGTGGATGGTTTTGTTAAAGGGCTCATAGCCTGCCTTGCGCAGGGCAATTTTATAAGAGCCCTGCATCGGCAGAGTCAACTCCTTCAATTTGGGTGTCGTCCCTCTTGTTTTGCCCCCAATAGAAACTTGAGTGCCCGGAGGCAAATCTCCCAGCAGAAGAACGAAAGTCTCTTGTGCAAGCTGTGCAGGCGGCGATTTTTTTGAGGAGGCCATCCCCCCTGCAACCCCATCTCCTCCCGGAGAAGTTGTGGTGTCAAAATTCGTCGAATTGGAGTTGCCTCCCATGCCTGCTGCTGTGTCTGTTCCGGGAAGTTTGTCGTCATCCGCAGGGGAGCGCAGCGGGCCAGTGTTGTTGAGGGCCACCGTTGTACCTGGGCCCAATAAATCTTTGAGAACGCGTTCCCTGTCATCTATCGCATCCAGCTGAACCGAAACAAAAAGGTCTTCCCCTTTCAGAATTTCGATGGGGCCCAGGTTTTCCGTTTGCGTGCGATAATTTTTATCCGCGGAGCTCAGGCCTATTTGATAGGCGCCTGGCGGCAGAACAAGCATTTCATTCTTCACAACCACACGCTGCTCGCGCCCATCCGCATTGTTTTTGAGAAAGACTTCCACAGGAATGTCTTCCGGGTTTTGCAGCACAGCCAAGCGTCCATTTTGTGGTGAAGCACCCAACAAAGCCCACAAGACAAGCCCCAACACCACCACCCCTGCCGCGCTGGAGCTTGACCATACCCATGTTCGAGAAAGCCAGGGCCAAAGCCACAACCCTGTTTGAGAAAGCAAGCGCGACAGAGACTCAAAAACAGGTGTCTTGCCTTCGCCTTTCAAACCAGAATTTTTTCGAGAAACGCCTTCATTTCGAACGACGAGGTTGGTTCTCTCGGAAACACTGTTTTCGTTTGCTGAGCTCCCCACGAAGGTGTTGCCCGTATAGACAGCATCGTCCGTCAAACGAATGGGCCCAGAGTGGGTGGGGGCAGCTTGGGTTTCTGAAGGTGAGGGGACCTCCAAAAACGCGCTGTCTCCAACAGGAGAAAACCCCGAAGGATAGAGCTCTTCTCCAGGTACGGGGAACGCTTGGAGCTCAGGGTAGCCATCCGAAAACTCTGGAAGAAAACCCACCTGCGTTGCCTCCGTTTCAGAAGTCAAAACGGTGGGGAGAAATTTCTTCTGGCCTGAAGGCGTGCGGGCAGGTTCGTCTCCTTTTCGAAAACCACCCGCTGCTTCTGGAGAAGGAGGCACTTCTTCCGAAGAGAGCGACTCAGGCGCAACAAATCCGCCATAGTTTTTGAGTCTTTTGGTTTCGTTCACATATTCTTCGGCAAACTTGTTCTTCAACAGGGAAGACAAATCCCTGGCCGAAAACTTGTTGCCATCGACAAAAGTGAATTTCTCAAGCTCCTCGTGAAAGTCGCTGGCCCACTGATAGCGCGCCTCCACATCCTGCGCCAAGGCACGCAAAAGGACTTCTTCAAGGAGCGGAGGGATGTTGGCATTGACTTGGCGGGGAGGACGAATTTTAACGTGGCGAACTTTTTCGAGCGTAGAAAAATCGCTTTCGGCGACAAACAGCTTTTCGCCTGTCAGCATTTCATAGAGGATGACGGCGGCGGCAAAAACATCGCTGCGGCGATCGACGGGCCAGCCATAGGCCTGCTCCGGGCTCATGTAACCAAACTTGCCCTTAATCACACCTACTTCGGTCAGTATGCTGCGAATGTTTGTCTTCGCAATGCCAAAGTCGATGATTTTGACTTCACCCTCATAACTCAACAAAATATTCTGCGGAGAAACATCGCGATGGACGATGTTGAGATCCTTGCCCTGCACATCCTTCTTGCGGTGCGCATAGTCCAAACCCTCGCATATTTTGGAAGCAATATAGGCGGCCACGGGAATGGGTATGTTCTCTTTGCGTCGACGAAAGCGATCCAAAACGCTTCGCAAATCCCTCCCCGACACATAGTCCATGACGATATAATAGGAATCGTCTCTGCCGTCCAAGTCGTGAATGCGAACAATGTTCGGATGGTTGAGCTGCACGCTGATGCGCGCCTCGTGGATGAACATTTTTACAAAACCCTCATCCTCGGCCATGGTGGGCAATATTCTTTTAACCGCAAGAATTTGCTCAAAACCACCCACGCCAAAAGTTTTGGCAATAAAAACTTCAGCCATACCCCCTATGCTGATTCTATCCAAAAGGTGGTATTTGCCGAGTACCAGAGGTTTTTTCATTAAAGACCGCACCTGAAAAACGATTTTTTGCACAAACGGAACGCGCAGACAAATAAAACGATGCTTTGCAACCTCCTATGCCAACACTGCTTGTTGTGTCCTGCTTGCATCGAACCTCAATCCTACCTACAAAAAAACTTACACCCTAGGTTTTTTCTCTCCAAGCATAGAAATTTCTTGCCACCTCTAGAAACCAGCCCAAAACCCCAAAGCCCTCCCTCTCTAGAGAGAAAAACCCTACAGAATGTGGACACCCATATCAACTGGGAATACCCAGGAAGCACCGTTAAAATCCATGGAGAAAACAATGGTGCAGGGAAGACATTTTTGATAAGCTTGTCCTATGGTTGACTTCGAAAGCATGCCCTTTAAGTCCATGCCCCCTTTCGAAAATACGCCCTTGAGGGCTTTTTTCAAAGGCATCCTCAAAGGCATGTCCGCTCCTTTGAGTTTATACCAAAAAACGAGCGCTGAGCCATTGCCGGAATTCAAAAGGGTTTTCAAAGAACAACCCTCCGACGCAGAAGCCCTCGCCCAGGACTGGCAAACCATCGGCGAAGACTTGCGCGCCGCCATGCTCCATTATGAGCAAGAAACTCAACAAACCCCCGAAGCGGCTTGACGCCATGTCGCTTGACGCAAAACATCAACACGCCGCAATGCTCCACAATGAATAAGAGCGAATTGGATGAACGTCGTCTGGACAAACCCGAGGGACCTCAACCCAGCGTGTCTCCTCAACCCATAAAAACAAGCGGAAAAATTCAGGCCATTGTCTCCAGAGAGCACTCGGGGCCTCTGCCTGCACCCGAAGATATGGCACGCTATGAGGCCATTTTGTCGGGCGCCGCTGAACGGATTTTTAAGAAATTTGAAGAGCAGGCAAGCCACAGAATGGAAGTCGAAAAAACAGCGCTGAATGCCGATGTCCACGCCCAACAAGCTCAACTGAAAATCGTCTATAACCGCGAAAAATCCGTCGCCAAAAGCGACTTGCTCGGCCAAACCCTCGGCGCTCTCATCGCTTTGGGGGCCATTGCCGGGGCCATTTATCTCGGCTCCGTCGGCCAAATCACCGCCGCTGTCGCCCTCTGCGGTATCCCCCTCGCCTCCATTATTCAAGCCATGCGTACCCGTAACGAGCGCTGACTCCCTCCCCCCCCCCCCCCCACTCCCCCACCCCCCCCCGCGCCCCCCCCCCCTCCCTCGCTTCGCCACACTCCTTCACCCCC
>WQYA01000060.1 GCA_009781495.1 Cystobacterineae bacterium | reverse complement strand
GTGTTTTTTTGGTTACTTTTTTGTCACACAAAAAAGTGACTCGCCGGTAGGCGAAACCTGCAGCGGCCGCGCAGCGGAAATGCCCGGGCCGCAGGCCCAGCACCAATAACCCCCCCCGGGGGGTAAAAAAACCGTTTTAGAAACGGCCGGGCCGCAGGCCCAAGAAACAACCCCTTTATGGCCCTTTGAACTAAACCGAAACTAACAAAATAAAAAAATTTGCGCTACGAAGGGGTTTATGACGCGCCCCCTCTCCACAACCCACCCTGCCGACGAGGCCGATGTTGCCCTTGAGGTTGAAAAGAGAGTCCAACTCCAAAAACCCCCCCTCTATAAAGTCCTCATCCACAATGACAACTATACCACCATGGAGTTTGTCATCCACGTCCTCATGGAAGTCTTCCATAAACCCGAAAACGAAGCCGTTGAAACCATGTGGAAAGTACATATGGAAGGCATAGGCGTGGCCGGCATCTACCCCAGAGAAATTGCCGAAACCAAAATGTCCCAGGCCCAAACCCTGGCCGTCGCACAGGAGTTTCCCCTGCGCTTCAGCATGGAGCCCGCTCAGGAAGAAAGCTAGCCATGTCCTCCCCCATCATCAGCAAAGAGTTGCAAGCAGGCATACGCCAGGCGCAGGAGTTGGCCAAGGCCATGCACCATGAATACCTTACGCTGGAGCACCTGCTGCTGGCTTTGCTTTCTGCTCCCGGCTGCACAGAAGCGCTGCGCGCCTGCGGCGTCCAAATGTCCAGACTCTCCAAACGCCTGACGGCCTTCCTCGAAGAGTCCGTGGAGCAACTGCCCCCCCACTCCAAGAGAGAGCCTCAACATACCATCGGCGTGGAGCGCGTCTTGCAACGCGCCGCCTTGCATGCCCTCTCCGCGGAGCAGAAATATATGGACGGCATGGACGTTATTATTGCCATGTTTAGAGAGGAGGACTCCTTTGCACTCTATTCCCTTGAGGAGGAGGGGCTAACGCGCCTCACCCTCCTCAACTATGTCTCCCATGGTATTTCCCCTGAGTCCCCCCCCTCCATGGAGGGCGAAGAAGAGGAGCCCGAAAACCCCTCCAAGTCCCCCCTGGAAAGCTATTGCGTGGACTTGCTCGCCGAGGCCAAAGCCCGCCGCGTGGACCCTCTCATCGGCCGCAGCAAGGAGCTGAACCGCACCATGCAGGTGCTGTGCCGCAGGAAAAAAAACAACCCCATTTTTATAGGCGAGCCCGGCGTCGGCAAAACGGCCATTGCCGAAGGCCTTGCCAGAAAAATTGCCGAAGCAGAAGTCCCCGAAGCCCTCAAAGAAGCCCCCGTCTTTTCCTTGGACATGGGGGCTTTGCTGGCGGGCACCAAATTCCGCGGACAGTTTGAAGAGAGACTCAAAGCCGTTATTGCCGCGCTGCTGGCCAAACCCAACGCCATTTTGTTTATTGACGAAATACATACACTGGTAGGGGCGGGCTCCGTCCAAGGGGGGATGATGGATGCGTCTAATTTGCTTAAACCTGCGCTTAACCAGGGCAAGCTAAGGTGTATTGGGGCTACCACTTATCAGGAATATAAAAACGCTTTTGAGCGCGACAAAGCCCTCTCCAGGCGCTTTCAACCCATTGAGGTGGCCGAGCCCTCTGTGGAAGAAACCATCGCTATTCTCAAAGGCCTGCTCCCCCAATATGAAGCCCACCACGGCGTCACCTATGAGGCTGCGGCCGTTGAAGCAGCGGCCAAACTTTCGGCCCTGCATATTAACGACAGGTTTCTGCCCGACAAAGCCATTGACGTTTTGGACGAGGCCGGCGCCAGAGAAAAATTGAAAAGCCCCCAAAGCCGCGCTACCACCCTCTCTACCCAACACATTGAAGCCGTTGTAGCCGAAATGGCCAAAATTCCCCCGCAAACCGTCGCCCGCGACGAAGCCCAAAAACTGCGCGAGTTGGAAGACACCTTGCGCAAAACCATTTTCGGACAGGACGCAGCCATTGGCGCCCTCACCTCCTCCATTAAACTGGCGCGCTCCGGCCTGCGTGCCCCCAACAAGCCGGTGGGCTGCTTTTTGTTTTCAGGCCCCACGGGCGTCGGCAAAACCGAGCTTTCCAAACAATTGGCGCAGGCGTTGGGGGTGGAGTTTCTGCGTTTTGACATGTCGGAATATTCTGAGCGCCATACGGTTTCCAGACTCATTGGCGCACCTCCGGGTTATGTGGGGTTCGATCAAGGAGGCTTGCTGACGGACGCCATACGCAAACACCCGCACGCCGTTTTGGTATTGGACGAAATAGAAAAAGCGCACGCGGAACTTTTTAACCTGCTGCTTCAGGTGATGGACCATGCGACGCTGACGGACAACAACGGCCGCAAAGCCGACTTCCGCAACATTGTCCTCATTATGACAACCAACGCGGGCGCCCAGGAAGCGCAGCACAAGTCCCTGGGGTTTGGCCCCCAAAGCGCGCACAATGCGCAGCTTGCCAAAAAAGCCATTGAGCATATTTTCTCGCCCGAGTTTAGAAACCGCTTGGACGCTTGGCTGGCTTTCTCCATGCTGTCCATGGACGCCATCCTCAAAATTGTCGACAAAGAGTTGGCCCAACTCAATGTCCGGCTGTGCGAAAAAAATGTCCGCCTCCGCCTGAGTGAAGCCGCACGTCAGCACCTGGCCAAAGTGGGCTACCAACCCGAATTCGGCGCAAGGCCGCTTGCGCGTTTGGTGGAGCAACAACTCAAACGCCCCCTTGCCGAGGCCATTTTGTTTGGAGAACTTCAAGGTGGCGGGGAGGCTATGGGCGAGTTGGAGGGTGAGGGGGATAAAGTGGAAATAAAGCTGTGCTTCCACCCTGCCAAAGCTGCTGAGGCCGCCTCCTAATATGGCTCTGCCACGCACCTACTTTCTCCTACTCCCTTTGTAGCCATAACCACTCTGCAGAGGGTGAAAAAAGGAACCGGGCATGTAGGGAAAAGACGCCTTTTGAATGTCGATGGAGGATGGAAACTGAAGGTGGCTGGTGAAGGCAGCTGTCTTGTATAGGAAGACACACAGGTATAAGCTGTTAGTGAATAATGGAGCTTTGTGGGAGCTTTCCTTGAGGGCCGGTGTTTGGCATGGCGTGGAGATGATGTCGAACTAAAACCAGAAAAGATTTTCTAACCAGGTGAGCGTTAGCGCAACGTTGAGCCGGACAAAGTTGCAAGAGGTTTATATGAGAACCCTATTTCTGTTGTTTTCTTTGTTGTTGTTGTTTGTGGGGTGCGACTGTGAAGGTGTGAAAGACGGGTGCAAAAACAATGCAGACTGCAAGGATGGGAAAGTCTGCGTGGGAGATGTTTGTCAGACGCCGGACGACACCTGCAAACCTGCCTGCCTGGAAGGACAGGCTTGCGTTGATGGTGAGTGCTGCGTCGACAACGTCTGTCAACCACCGGTGGAGCCCGTTAAGTGCACGAGCGATAAAGAATGCTTTGAAGGGAAACGCTGCCTCCAAGGGGAATGTCTGAACGTACCCGAACAGTGCCCAGATGAGGAATGCCCCAGAGGCATGTTCTGCGTAAGCAGCACTTGTCAAATACCGAACCCGGGCGGATGCAGCTCCGCTTGCACGGGCACTCAGGTCTGCGTGAATGGCACTTGTCAAGCGACGGAGTTTCGTACTCCCAACCTCAATCCGCTTGACCCGGAAAGTGACACAAGCGACGTCGACTGTGATGGAATTCCAGATTGGTTGGAAAACGAAATAGGGACAAACCCTCTCAACCCCGACACCGACGGTGACGGCATTTGGGACGGAGTAGAGCTTGGCTATACCTCTTCGCCGGACCCGAAGTGCACAGATCATTTCCCTCGATTGTCGAACTGTCCGAAGGAGAGAATCCGAAAAACCAACCCCCTCCTCAAAGACACCGACTGTGATGGGCTTTCAGATGGTGACGAAGACGCCAACAGGAATGGCTGTTTTGACCCGGGCGAGACCGACCCCCTCAACCCCGACACCGACGGTGACGGCCTTTGGGATGGTGTGGAAAAAGGCGTGACAAGGGCCATGGCCTTGGCGATGGATCCTCAGCACGCGCTGAATTGCCCCAATGCCCGCTATGCCGGCATTCGTGAAGACGGCAGCGCTTGCACGCCCAACCCAACGAACCCTCTCAACCCTGACAGTGACGGCGACGGCATGTTGGACGGAGTGGAGGACGCGAACCTAAATGGTTGTTTCGAGCCCGAGTTGGATGAGACGAACCCGAATGTAGCTGACGCTTTCGACAAAGTGGTGGTGGATGCCTGCTCTGCAAAAAATTTGGTTCCCGTTGACATTCAACGAAATCGTCTTGCGCAAATAGCACTGGGTTTGCCCATGGGTTTTGCCAACAGCTATGTCACCATTCAGCGTGGCAACACCCCTGGCCTCATGGGTGTTGACGCGGCGAGGAATGTGGCCTTTGTGGCCTGGCGACACATGGGTGCCGCTGTGGCCGATCTCAACGCCTTGCAGTCTCTGGCCAACACTCAAGCAAGCAGCCTGGGCAGTAACAATGCAAGCACAAATAGTTTCACCTCTTGGGATGCGCCTCCAAACACAAACCCGATGAATCCGCCACCCGCCAATGCGTGGGACGTGGCTTTCACGCTTTCAGGCAACATGAGTCCGTCAGGCCGTGTCAATGCCATCGCCGAAACGCTCTTGGGTGCAGGAAATGGCAGCCTGCCGGCAGGCGGCAGCGGAAACACGCAACATGTCCGTGCTCAATATGTGCTGCGCGACAATGGCGAAGTCATTGTGGTGATGGCCGTTGCACTTGACAACGACAATGTGAATGGAAGCCCTGCCTTCTTCGGTTTGAATGACGTGGCCGGCGGCGCTGCCTTGGCGAACTATTTTGACCGGACTGTTGTGCAATGCGAGCGCGCCACAGCTGTTCGTGGAGCCGTAGACTTCCTCTTTGTTGTGGACGACTCTTCCTCCATGTCAACTTCGCAAAACCAGCTGGCTCAGGCCGGTGCCGCTATGGCGGCGGCCTTAGCACGCAGCACTTTGGATTGGCGCGTGGCTCTGGTGACATCTTCCTATCACAACACGGCAGACAGCACTGCAAACACCAGCACGATTCGTGGCTTTACGAATGATGTAGCTCTGTTCCAAGCCTGGCTGACTCAAAACAGCACCTGCAGACGAAGAGACACAGGCGCAACATGTGATAATGCGACACGGAGTTGCGCATGTGGAATCAACGCAACTGCAGCCCAAAATCCGTCTGCCCCAACCTGCTCCTATGCGTCCGGCAATGGCAATGGAGCCAACCATGGCTGTTGGGTGGATGTCGACAGTGGTGGCGCGGGTACAAGGGGAGAAGGCATGTTGGGTGCAGCACGCCTGGCAGTCATTGATATGAGCAATGCTCGACTAGGCACTCCACTGGGCGATCGCATTGGCTTCCGAGGTGATGCCGACGTTATTGTGGTTATATTAAGTGACACGACCGACCAAACCTCTGCCTTAAATGCTTCGAACGAAAACAGCAATTTTTGGGAAGAAATCCAACATTTCCTCGACTTTTTCCAAGGAATTGACACGCGGGCAAGGACAGCGTCCGTTGCAACAGCCAGTTGCCAAACAATTTCCAGTACCGCCAGCTGCAACAATGACAGGGATTGTGATCCTCAAAACAATATATTAGGAGTTGTTACTTGCGGTGCCAACAACCGGTGCACAGTGGTCGATCATGGCGTATGCGCCGCCTGTACTGGCGTCCGTCAGGTCTGCTTTAGAAACAATGCCAATGTCAATTACGCCCCTGTGGCTGCTGTTCGCCCCGGAGTCACCATTCAGGTAAATGCCGTTTATTGTCCGGCAGGCCAAGGCTGCGGCGATAATATCGACGCTCCTGCTTCTCCTAACCCCGCACGCATCCAAGCCGTTGTTGAGGCCACAAACGGTACTTCGTCGTCCATCCGCGGTGGGGAGGCCAGTATTCAAAACACCATGAGAGCGGTTGTGGAAAATGCCATTGGCAGCCGAGGTGTGGTGACGCAAAAACCGCTCATCGGCGCTTCGCTGCGCGTGGCCATTGAAAACCCCATGGGTGCATGCGACGGCTCCAATGTTCCGCGCAGCCGACAAGATGGCTTTGACTATAACGGCATCTACCAAACCGTCAGCTTCTTTGGGGATTGCCGCCCAGCGAGAGAAAGCCGCGTGGCCATTTCCTATCGTGCCTGGGAACGCTCCGACAGAGAGCCTTTGCCTTGTGAAGAGGACAGGTATTTTGACCAAAAAACGCTGGAGTGCAGCGGCAGGCGCACCTGCGACAGCGCAAGCAATACTTGTGTTTGTCCGCTTCCCGAGAATTGTGGTGGGTGCCCGGCAGACCAGGAATGCCACACCGACATAAAGGCATGCGGGTGTTTTGACAAGGCTCCAGAGCCTCCCAAACTCAACTGAGGTTGGCTGGTTTGAAGTGAAAGGCGAAAACAGGCTCGGTGAAACCGGGCCTGTTTTTTTGTCTTTTTGGAGGAAGTTATTTTTTTGCGCTATTTGTTTTCAAACTTTGGCTTGTCTTGAGTTAGGTTGCCGCCCATGAATTATCAACCCACCATCGGCCTTGAAGTCCACGCGCAACTCCTGTCTCAAAGCAAATTGTTTTGCGGAGCCTCGACGCGTTTTGGGCAGGAGCCCAATGCCAACGTCCACCCTCTGTGCATGGCCATCCCCGGTACCCTGCCAAAACTCAATGCGGCCGTTGTCGACATGGCCATCCGCACGGGCCTTGCCCTCAATTGCACCATCAACCTGGAAAGCCATTGGGACAGGAAACACTATTTCTATCCGGACTTGCCTTCGGGCTTCCAGGTGACGCAAAGCGAGTTGCCCATTTGTGAATATGGCAAATTGGACATTCCCACCTCAGCAGGAGAGCGCTCCATTCGCATCCGCCGCATTCACATGGAGGAGGACGCGGGAAAACTCATGCACGACGCTCAAAGCGGAGAGTCCTTGGTGGACTTAAACCGAGCAGGCATACCTCTGCTGGAAATTGTCAGCTATCCGGACCTTAAAACCGCGGAGGAAGCTACCACCTATTTGCGTACCCTTAGGGATATTCTCGTTTATATCGGCGTTAACGACGGCAACCTTGAAGAAGGCTCCTTCCGCTGCGATGCCAACGTTTCCATTGCCCCCAAGGACGCTACCACCCTGGGTACCCGTGTGGAGATTAAGAACATTAACTCCTTCCGCTATGTACAAAAAGCCATTGAATATGAAATTGCACGACAGGTTTCCGTCTTGGAAAACGGCGGCAAACTGGTGCAGGAGACACGCCTTTGGGATGCGGAAAAAAACGAGACGCGCTCCATGCGCTCCAAGGAGAATGCTCAGGACTACCGCTATTTCCCTGAGCCTAACTTGCCGCCCCTGTTTGTTTCAGAAAGCCAAGTGGAAGCTGTGCGAAAAACTTTGCCGGAATTGCCCAAGGCCAAATGCCGCCGCTATGTCGAAAGCCTGGGGCTTCCGGAATATGACGCTTCCGTGCTGACTGCGGAGCGCGAGTTGGCCGAATATTTTGAAACTTGCCTCACACACTATGCCGACGCTAAAAAACTCTCCAACTGGGTAATGGGGGAACTTCTGCGTATGATGAAGGAAGAGGTGCTGGGGTTTTCCGCCTTGCGGTTTTCGCCGGAGCAGTTTGCCCGTTTGCTGAAGGCCGTGGACGCAGGAAAAATTTCTTTGAATGCGGCCAAAGAAGTGTTTGCCGAAATGTTTCGCACAGGCGATGAGCCCGAGCGGATTGTTGAGGCCAAAGGCCTGGCCCAAGTTTCAGACACAGGCGCCATAGAAACAGCCATTGCGGCGGTGCTTGTGGCCCACACCGGCGAAGTGGAGAAATACCGCGCGGGCAAAAAACAGGTTTTTGGGTTTTTGGTGGGCCAAGTCATGAAAACCATGCAAGGCAAGGCAAACCCCGCTGTCGTCAACAACTTGCTGCGTAAAGTTTTAGACAGCTAGGGTGGTTTTAGCTTCCGTCCTTATATTTGGGGGGGGAGTTGATATTTAGGGGGGAGTTGGTTTTGGAACTTAGCAAGCTGGTGAGGGGGGGTCATTTTGGGGGCTTGCGAGCTGGGGGCGCGGGGGTTTATGCCCACATAAACCCCCTCGCCCCCGTCCAATCAGCTAAGGAGACACTTGACTGCCCCCCTCCCCTAGACGGCTATATAGACTTTAACCCCTAGGTGGGTTTCAACAGGCGCATGCTTTTAATGAGTCGTTTGGCCCTTCTCCACGCCACTTTGCGGCGCTGCTCGGCATCCTTAACATTGCAATAGCCCTCTGTTTCCATAACATTGTCCATGTATTTTTGAATGTCTTCGGCCTTACTCTGAATTTCCATCAGTTGAGTTGCTACAAAACCCCCAGAGGGCCGTCGCTGGGTTTCAATCCACAAAAGCGCCAGCTGCGAAATGACGCAAAGGGCCAAAATACAGTCTGCGAAACTGATGGAAGCGCAAAGCTCCTGGAATTTGGTTTGGGCATATTTTCTTTGCGCCTCGTTTTCTTCGTCTTGTGTGTCCACGGCAACCCCCATTGCTTGAGGCAAAACGACAACAAACTTGCCGCTGCTGGTTGGAGACCGGCCAACCCGGAGCCCCAAAAAGTGACGGCCCAAACAGGTTGACAATCCGGTAGAGTTGAAAAACCGGCGACCATACGGTCCCCGCTCAGGCCGCCAGAAAACTGGAGGCACACAAACGAGAAGCCGCAGGCCGACGGCACTACAGGGGTACTTCTCGTTCTTCAACTCTAACTCGGGTTGTCACGCCCGGCTGCACTCTCGTACAGCGTAGGGGATTAAGCCTTTCTTTTGCGAAGGTGTCAAGGGAGGGTTTTAGCTGAAGGTGGGAGCGTTCCGCTTTGTTTGTGAAGGGCTCATTCAAGACAGGAGAGAGGTTTTTTAGCCATGGGGTTGCATCCACTTCCTGAACTTTTGTCTCAAAATGAGACGCTTCCACACCCCCAATAAAGGCCTAAGTTACTTATTTTATTATTAGAATACATTGGCATACAATATGCATCAATGTAAGCTGTCATTCTGAGGATATAGGGGAAAAATGCGTATGAAAATAATGAAACCGGGGAAAAAAGTGTGCCTCAAAAGAAGGGGAGGCTTCATTTTTGGCTTGGCTTTGGTTTGGGTTATGTCGTTTTCGGCATGCGGAAACGACAACAATAACAATAATATTATTAATGACAATAACAACAATATTGACAGCGTCGACAATGACAACAATATCGCAAAGCTTGAATTGTCTGTGCCTTTAACAACGGACTCGGACAACCATTCATTTGAGGTTCAGTCTAACAGCTACGCTCCAATTCTTCCGATAAATCCTATCGTTGGCGGCACAACTGTGTCTCTCGAAGAACAGAAGCGTCTGAGTCTTGCGAGCGGTGCTGTGGGTACTTCAGACGTGAGATATACCTATCTGGACGGGTATAACAATAAAGTTTTCTATGCCAATATCAACGGCACGGCTTATTTCGAGGGGGATATCGTCCTTGGCTCCACGGAAGAGATGGAGGCCATCAAAGCCGAAGTCGAACGTCTTCCGTCCATAGACTTGCCGGCATTCAGAATTTCACGGGCCATCGTTATCAACCAGAAAGGCGGCTACCGCCTTTGGCCAAATAACACCATCCATTATCGCATCGATCCTCATTTTCTAAATCCACAGAGAATCACCGATGCCATCGAGCACATTCATGCAAACACAAACCTGCGACTTGTCCTGCGAACCAACCAAGCCAACTACGTAACGTTCAAAAATGGCAACGGGTGCTCTGCGCCCGTTGGCATGCAAAATGGCGAGAAGTTTATAACGCTTCAAGACGACGCCAACGGCGTATGCGATTGGCCTAGAATTGTTCATGAAATCGGCCATGCAGCAGGGTTGTGGCACGAGCAAAGCCGCAGCGACCGGGATGATTATATCATCATACATTGGGATAACATTGAAGCGGATGCAGAGCACAATTTCCAAAAGCGTGACAATGTCGGCATGGATTTCGGGCCTTATGACTATGGCTCGCTCATGCACTATGGAGCGAGGGATTTTGCCAGGGATAGAACGAGAAATACAATAACCCCCAAGAATTCTTCTGCAACCATCGGTCAACGCAACAGTCTCAGTGCTGGCGACATCGCCGCTATCAATGCGTTATATCCACCACCACCCCCACAGCCTCCCCACCCCTCCTCCGCTTGGCTTCCAGCTATTTTGGAACTCATTCTCGATTAAACCTTTCACTCGGACAAGAAGATGAAGTTTAACCTTAACACTAACACTAACACT
>WQYA01000059.1 GCA_009781495.1 Cystobacterineae bacterium | reverse complement strand
GGGGTCGCGAGTGCTGCAGGAGCCCCCGGCGGGGCCCCAGAGGGTGTTTTTTTGGTTACTTTTTTGTCACACAAAAAAGTGACTCGCCGGTAGGCGAAACCTACAGCGCCCGCGCAGCGGAAATGCCCGGGCCGCAGGCCCAGGAGAAACCCCGCCCGGGGGGGCAGAAGAATTGTTTTCGGAAACAGCCGGGCCGCAGGCCCAGGAGAAACCCCGCCCGGGGGGGCAGAAGAATTGTTTTCGGAAACAGCCGGGCCGCAGGCCCAGGAGAAACCCCGCCCGGAGGGGCAGAAGAATTGTTTTCGGAAACAGCCCGGGCCGCAGGCCCAGCACCAACAACCCCCCCCGGGAGGGCAAACAACGCCCGGGCCGCAGGCCCAGCAACAAGCCGGCCCGGGAGGGCGAAAGAATTGTTTTAAAAAACAGCCGGGCCGCAGGCCCAAAAAAACAACATTCGCAGGCCCAAAAAATTATTAAGTTTCACAGGTTGACTTTCTGCCGATTTCTTCTAGGAAACACCCATGCAAGAAACAGGAATCAGAGAGCCTATGAACAAAAATTCGAGTTGGAAATGGGGGCTAAGCATAGCGATGGTGGTGGTTGGTTTTTGTGCGCTGGGCACTTCTTGTTTTTGGTGTGTTGGCAAAACCGCAAACATTTCAACTGGAAACCCATGGACTGACAAGAGGGACAAGCGGGACAAAATCGGCATTGTTGAGGTTTCGGGGCCCATAGAGAACTCCAAGGCCATATTGGAGGACATTCGTGAGGTTTCGGAGGAGGACTCGTTTAGGGCGGTTATTATACGTATTGACTCGCCGGGGGGGACCGTAGGGGCCTCTCATGAAATATACGAGGCGTTGATGCGTCTGCGCGAGAAGAAGCCAGTGGTGGTTTCCATGGAGAACATGGCTGCTTCAGGCGGCTATTATATTGCTTCGGCGGCGGACACCATTTTTGCCAACCCGGGGACGCTGACGGCTTCCATTGGGGTGATTATGACGTCACCGGATTTGTCCAAACTGATGCAGTGGGCGAAGGTGGACATGAACGTATTGACGGCAGGGGAGCGCAAAGACGCTTTGAGTCCATTTCGTCCCATAAAGGACAGCGAGCGTACGGAGCTGAAGGAGATGCTTGCCGACATTCACGAAAGTTTCATTGAAGCTGTTGCGCAAGGGAGGAAGAAGGGGGTGGAGGAGATTCGTCCCTGGGCGGACGGGCGTATTATGACAGGGCGGAAGGCGAAGGAGGTGGGGTTGGTGGACGAGATGGGAGGGTTTGACGTGGCCATTGCACATGTAGCCGAGAGGATTGGCATGAAAGGCAAGCCCAGGCTTGTCTATGTGAGGCGTGAGAAGGGGATGTTTGAGTTGTTGTTTGGCCCTACGCCGGGGGAGGGGACGCAGTTGTTGATGCGCGAGGTGGTGAAGGGGGCGCTGAATGCGGCGGCAGAAGAAATGCAAGAAGTGCCCAAGTTGAAATACCAGCCTTAAATGTTTTGTTTGAGGCCAAAAATTTGATCTCTGCTGTGTCCACGCTAATTTTATGTCAACTGAAGTTTGGCATAAAGGAAGTGGGTTATGCGCGAGAATACGAAGCGGGTTTCAAAAAATCCCATGTTGGGCAAGCATGTATTGAGTTTTGCATTTTTAGGGTTGTTGCTTTCAGGGGCTACTTTCGTTTTAGGCGTCAACACGGGGCGGAAAATGACACAGGCCCGGGTGGTGTCGTGTGAAAACAACCCGCTGGTTGAGTCTGACAAGAAGACAGAAGCACTCGCACAAATACAGCAGACGCAGCCGCAAGCTTTGCTGACATTCCAAGAGGAGCTGCTCAAGCCCATTCCTGTTGCCGTTGCCTTGCCTGCTGTGCCCAAAGCGGCCAAGACGCAACCGGAAGTTTCTGCACCCGCCAAGGAAAGTCCGAAGCTGGAAGTTTCTGCGCCGGCCAAGGAGCGTCCGACGTTGGCGGAGGCTCCTGTGCAAGCGCCGACGAACACGGTAGCGCGCCAGACAAGCCTGAAGGATGCTTTTTCCGAGTTAGAGAAAGAAAGCAGGCAGGAGAGCAAGGAAGTTTCGAAGCCTGCGGATTTGAAGGAATGGACTTTGCAGGTTTCTTCGCACAGGGAGGAGATGGAGGCGAACCGTCTTGTCGCCAAGCTGAGCGACAAGGGCTACATGGCCTATGTGGTATCGACGGAGCTGGGAGAGAAAGGCACCTGGCACCGTGTACGCATAGGGCAATTTGGGAGCAGGCAGGAGGCGGAGAATTTGGCCAACAAGCTTGTGGACGACATGCGTATGTCGGCGCCTTTGGTTGTGAGTTTGAAATGAGGGAGGGGTGAAAAGCCGGTTTGACTTTGGGAGGCAATAAATTTATAGACGATAAGCTTTTTGCCCAGGTGGTGGAATTGGTAGACACGCTAGACTCAGGATCTAGAGGTGGAAACACTGTGGAGGTTCGAGTCCTCTCCTGGGCAAGCCAAAGTGGTTTGAAAAGTCCGTCAGGGTTTGCAAGGCCTTGACGGGCTTTTTTTGAATGGGGAAGTGACATACATTCCCCGCCTGCTTTCTCCTTCCCCCCTCGCCCCCGTGTCCCATGGGACATGGAAGCATCTGGTTGCATGCACTTCAACATAAAACCGGGACAGTGGGGTTAAGCAGCTTTGTCCAACGACGGCATACTGAGTGCTGCTGCCTATACCTCAGAGGACTTCCTCCGGGTTTCTGCAACTGTTCTCATAGCAGATGCCGTTGCCTTCGTCGCATGCTTCGCCATCATCGGCGTCTTCGCATTCCGTCTGGTCCAACCCACAGAGTTGTGTGTTCTGGTTGCAGGTTCCAGTTCCAGCAGCGCACCAAGTGCCGCTGCCTGTGCCGCAAGGAATCTCCTCCGGCTCTCTGCAACTGTTTTGGTAGCAGCTTTGCCCAACAACGGTACACTGAGTGCCGCTGCCTGTGCCGCAAGGAATCTCCTCCGGCTCTCTGCAACTGTTTTGGTAGCAGCTTTGCCCAACAACGGTACACCAAGTGCCGCTGCCTGTGCCGCAAGGAATCTCCTCCGGCTCTCTGCAACTGTTTTGGTAACAGCTTTGCCCAGCAACGGTACACTGAGTGCCGCTGCCTGTGCCGCAAGGAATCTCCTCCGGCTCTCTGCAACTGTTTTGGTAACAGCTTTGCCCAGCAACGGTGCATTGAGTGCCGTTGCCTGTGCCGCAAGGAATCTCCTTCGGGTCTCTGCAACTGTTTTGGTAGCAGCTTTGCCCAGCAACGGTGCATTGAGTGCCGTTGCCTGTGCCGCAAGGAATCTCCTTCGGGTCTCTGCAACTGTTTTGGTAGCAGCTTTGCCCAGCAACGGTGCATTGAGTGCCGCCCTCCGCACAGGGGACGTCTGCCGGGTCTTCGCAGTTGTTATTCATGCAAATTTGCCCAGGAACAGGACACCAAGTGCCGCCTACGCGGCATTCGTGCTCTAAATGGATGCAGAGACCGCTGTTTTTATCGCAGGTTCCAGCAACGCACCCGGTGCCGCCCTCTTCACAGGGGATGGTGGCCAGGTTTTCACAGGCGCCCTCGGTTGTGTACGGCCCTTTGGGCATGCATTTTTCGTCATTGCCACAGGTATTTTCGCCGCCTACCACACACTTTTTCGGCTCTATGGGAAAGGTGTTGGTTCCGCCGCAAGCCACACCCATGCTCAGGAATGCGCACAAACTCCAGAGTTTCCATGCTTTCATTGTGTTTCCCCTCCATCATGTGGTTTTAACTATGAGCCCGTGAGCCCATAGGTTTTTGTGTCACAATACCCATTTGCTTACAAGTGAACTGGCAGAGAAACCCAGACGCCCATAGCGAAGAGGACCGAAAGGCTGCCGGTTTGTTCCCTGGTTTATGAAAACGCTGTCAAGCGCCTCAAGGCCTTGACGGGCTTTTTTCTCGTCGACCCTACGACAAGCTCTGCGCGCTATTTTAAAAAATAACCTCAATATTTTTAGGCTATTAATGGAATACCCTTCTTTTTTCCAAAGATACTTAGCAACTTTATGGATAAAGCTTCGACAATGTAAGCGTATGAAGGTTTTTGTGGGTAGTTGCCGGCATTCCAGGGGTTCCAAGCGTTGATTCGGGGATATTCCTTGTGTTTTTTCACAAGACAACCCCGAAAACCCCATGCTGTCCGTGTATGCCAAGGGGGAGGAGGGATTTATTGAAGTTTTATAAACATTAACGAAACTAAACCCCAAGGGAATGTCATGGCTTCAATTACAATTAACAAAGGCGATACGTTGAGTGCCCTTGCACGTCGCTATGGCACCACTGTGGATGCTTTGGCCAAACTCAACAACATCCAAAACCCCAACCTCATTTATGCGGGGAAAGCGCTCAAAATTCCTGACAAATATGAGACGGGCTCAAACTCTTTGAGCCATCCCGTGACGGGAGAGATGTCGGGCTTGGCGTCCAACGGCAGCGCTTTGGAGGTTGCTCAGCGCTATTTAGGGCGGCACGCCAATGAGTTGAAACTCGCCAACAACGATCCGGTGGGTCTCGCCATGCAAGACTGGGTCCCCGGCAATGTGAATTGCGCCAATTTTGTTTCGGGCGTGCTGGTCGCTTCGGGGCAACTTCCATCCAACAAAGCAAATCCAAGCGTTTATGGCCTCATTGGCAACCTCAAAGCGGATCCAAACTGGCAGCAAGTGTCTTTAGCCAATGCTCAGCCCGGCGATGTCATTGCCTTCAAGAGCGGCAGCGGCCAGCATGTCGAAATTGTGGCCGGCCGCAATCCCGATGGCTCCCTGAAGCTGATTGGCTCGAACAACATACTCAAAGATGGGACGCAGGCTGTCAGCTATGGCACCTATAAGGGTAATGAGATAATTGGTGTTATGCACTATACGGGATAGACAAGGCGCTTTTCATCGCGTTGCGCATATGCACAGCCGGTTGCCATGAGGGCAGCCGGCTGTTGTTTTTTTCTCTTGCCCTACATGGGTAAAAATAACCGGGGTATAGCTCTAAATAAGCCTATCCCTACATACCTAAATGGACGGGACTACATCAGATACCCATGCCTACGCCGGCGTAGATATGCTTACAACATGGTGGTTTATTTGAGAAATTTCCCGCCATAGCATTTGCAAAGCCATTTGAATTCAAAGATATTGTGGGCCGCCCCACTGCCTTTGTCCACATCCCCCCAAGAAAGGAAAATGAGCTATGCGAAAAACCTTGTTCCTTGTTGCGCTCTCTATACCCCTCCTCTTTGCCTGTAAGGACGATAAGCCTATTGCTGAAGAGGAGGACAAGCCCATCGTCGAAGAAAAGGACAAGCCCATCGTTGAAGAGAAGGAGAAGCCCATCGTCGAAGCGGCTGCATTGGCGCCGTTTAGGACGTCAAGCATCGACGCCTTCATTCAAGCCGGCGCTGCAATTCCGAATGATCTGATCGACTTGGGCCGCATGCTCTTTTATGAGCAGCGCCTCTCCAAAGCAGACGACATCAGCTGCAATACCTGCCATGACTTGGCCAACCTTTATGGCGCTGAAAACGAAGACGTCAGCACCGGACACAATGACCAACGTGGAGGACGCAACGCCCCCACCGTCTATAATGCTGCCATGCAATTTGTTCAGTTTTGGGATGGACGCGCTCAAGACGTTGAAGCGCAGGCTGTGGGCCCCATCACCAACCCTATAGAAATGGCCATGGATGACGATGCGGCTGTTGTTGAAAAACTGGGGAACATTCCCGGATATGTCACACTTTTTGAGAGCGTCTTCTCCGGTGACGCCAACCCCATCTCCATGGAAAACATCGGCAAAGCCATCGGCGCCTTTGAGCGCCGCCTCATCACCCCCGCCCCCTTCCACAGATTTCTCGCGGGTGACTCAAAGGCGCTGACGGAGGACGAGCAAAACGGCCTCAAAACCTTCTTGGACGTGGGTTGTGCCAGTTGTCACGATGGCCCTGGCGTTGGCGGCATTCGATACCGGAAATTGGGAGCGAAAGCGCCTTGGCCGGGCCTCACAGACAAAGGCCGAGGGGACGTCACCGGAAACACTTCAGACGACTATTCCTTCAAAGTCTCCAGCTTGCTGAATGTCGCCCAAACAGCGCCCTATGGCCATAACGGCCAAAGGGCCACTTTGGAAGAGGCTGTGGAGCAAATGGCGCAATATCAACTCGGAAAAACCTTGAGTGCAGCGGAAACCAGCTCCATTGTCACCTTCTTGAATGCACTGACGGGAGAAATTCCAGAGGACTATATTCAGGCGCCAACACTTCCCTAGACCGGTTTACAGTTGGGGCGGGTGCAGCCAAACCCATTGGACAAGGGGGAGGGGGTTTCTGTCGGCAGCCCCCCCCTCGCCCCTAGCTCGCTTTTCCTCCCCATTCCCACCCACCGCAGCAGCCCAAGTTAACCTTAAACCGGTCTATCTTATCTCGTCTTCGCCTTCCTCCATTCGCGCCAATGCTTTGGCTACATAGGCCTCTGCGGGCAACATGTGAGGCGACTTCAACATGTTTCTTTTTAGCCGCCCCTCCAGGTTCAGTTCAGACTCCACCATCGGCGGAATCAGCTCCACTACCCTTATGCCCAGGGGCGCAAGTTGCCTGCGTTGTGCCAGCGCAAAGGCATGCAGCCCCGCTTTGCTTGCGCAATAGATGGGCGTATTCGCCCCTATCCCACGCTCAATCATAAAAGCAAGGCCCGACGAAACATGGACGATGGCCGCATTCTCTTTGCCCGACAGCAAGGGCACCAACAATGCCGACAGAAGAATGGGCGCTTCAAGGTTGATGGAAAGCTCGCTCAACTCGGGAATTCCTTGAGTCAAGTCAACGTCACACTGAATGCCGGCGTTGTTGACCAGCATGTTCAACTCGGGAAAAGCCTCACGGGTATGCTCCAGCAATGCTTGGCGCTCAGTGGGGTTGGTTAAGTCACACTTGAAAGTGTGAATGCCGCAAAGCTCTTGGGCTGCCTGCTTCAGCCTGTCTTCGCGACGGCCGCAAATGAGAATTTGGTTGCCGCGGCGGTGGAAATACTTCGCTAAGGCATAACCTATTCCTGTTGCACCCCCCGTAATTAATATGCTGTTCCCCTCCATCTTTATCACGGTATTCCTCCCTTGAGTTGCAAGGCTAAAATACGTTACCCAACCAGGACATAGCATGTTGCGTATAAAATAGGTGCTTAGACGAGATGAAGGGGAAGGGTTTCAGCACCGCCTCGCGTGGCGAAAAAAACAGGCCCGGTTTCACCGAGCCTGCTTTCACTTCAAGACGGCCAAATTTAGTTGAGATTGGGAACACAGCTGCATGACCTGATGTCAGATTCACAGTGGGTTCCCGGCGGACATCCGCCACAGTCACTGGGACAAATACAGACGTCGTGGCTGGTATCGCATATGCGCCGGCCTTCGCAATAGTTGGAATCTCCATCGTCAAAATACATGTCATTTTGGCATGGGAACTGCTCTTTGTTGGAGGCTTCCCAGGCGCGATAGGAGATGGCCACGGGGCTTGAGCTTGCTGGGCGGCAATTTCCGAAGAAATTGACGGTTTGAGCAATGCCGTCATAGTCAAAGCCATGTTGTCGGCTGCGCGGAACATTGGAGCCGTCGCAAGCAGGGGCCGATAGGTCAGCTCTATAGGGGGTTCGAATGGCCACACGCAACGAAGCGCCGATGAGCGGCTTTTGCGTCACCACACCGCTCCTGCCAATGGCCCTGTCCACAACTTGTGTCATGGTGGCTGGAATATTGGCCTGCTGTTGGATGGACGACAAAACGCCTCCTGTGTTTTGCACAACATTTTGGATGCGTGCAGGCACCGTATTGGGAACCGTATCATCGCCGCAGCTTTGGCCTGCCGGACAATAAATGGCATTCACTTGAATCACCGCTCTCCTTGGGTTGGTAGGAGCAGGAGGGTTGGGCAAGGCAGGCGTCGGCAGCCGCCCAAAGAAATCCAGAAAGTTATTGATGTTTTCCCAGTTTGTGGAATTGCCATTTGAAGAATTCATGCCCGAGGTTTGGTCGGGGGCGTCGCTCAATATAATGAGAATAATCTCGGCATTGTCCCGAAACCGGATGTTGCTGCTTAGCGGAGCACTGCTCATGTTCATGACTGCCAAACGTGCAGCGCCCAACATGCCTTCATAGCTATAACCGTAGGTGTCAACCCAACATCCTGCTCTGCATGTTGTGGTTTGGCCTGTGCTGCCGAGTGAGCATGTGTTGGCGCTGCAAGTGCTGCCGCTGCGCAACCAAGATTGGAATTGATTCGCATCATTCGTGAATCCGCGAACAATGTTTGTGTTATCATAGTTGGCCGTATGATAGGAAGACGTCACCAGAGCCACACGCCAGTCCAAGCTGCTGGCGCCCAAAGCTTGAGCCATGGCGTTGCCCGCTGTCGCTAACTGAGTTTGCGAGTTTGACATGGAGCCGGAGTCGTCCACGACAAACAGAAAATCCACAGCTCCACGGACAGTCGTGGCGCTCTCGCATTGCACAACCGTCCGGTCAAAATAGCGCGCCAGGGCAGCGCCGCCGGCCACGTCATTCAAGCCGAAGAAGCCGGGGCTTCCAGCCACACTGTTGTTGTCGAGCGCAACCGCCATCACCACAATGACTTCGCCATTGCCGCGAAGCACATATTGAGCGCGTATATGCTGTGTGCCTCCCGTGGCGCCATCCGGCGGCAAGCTGTCTGTCCCTCCGCCCAGGAGTGTGGTGGCGATGGCATTGGCACGGGCTGCAGGACTCATGTTGCCCGAAAGTGTGAAAGTGACGTTCAAAGCATTGTCGGCTGCCGAAGGCGCATCCCAAGCGTTGAAACGACCTCGGGTTGCAGAGCCGCCCAGGCTGCTTGCTTGAGTGTCGGCCAGTGTTTCCAAGGCCGCAAGGGTGGCCACAGCCCCCGTGTGTTGCCAGGCCACAAAGGCCACATTCCGCGCTGCGTCAAAGCCCATGAGGCCATGGGTGCTGCCGCGTTGAATGTCGACATAGTTGTTTTCAAAACCCATGGGCAAACCCAGCGCTATTTGCGCAGCAAAATTCCGTCGAATGTCAATGGGGACCAAGTTATCTGGAGAACAAGCGTTCAGCACCTCTGTCGGGAAAGTGTCAAACACATTTGGGTCCGTCTCTCCTGTGTCAACACAACCATTGTGGTTCGCGTCTTCCAATCCGTCCAAAAGGCCATCGCCATCGGTATCAGGGTTGAGGGGGTCCGTAGGGTTAGGGGTGCAGACACTGCCGTCGTCACGGGCGCCGGCATAGTGGGTGTTGGGGCAATTGCTTGGGTCAGCCGCTGTGGCTTGGGTTATGCCAAGCTCCACACCGTCCCAGAGGCCGTCGTTGTCGGTGTCGACATGGTTGGGGTCGGTCTCTCCTTCGTCGATACGGCCATTTTTGTTTTTGTCTTCGTCACCATCCGAAAGCCCGTCACAGTCGCTGTCTTTGCGTAGAGGGTGCGTCACATTGGCCGGCATCTTCAGGGCTTTGAGAATTTTTGAGGGGAAAAACTTTCTGCACAGAGGATCCGGCGAAGAAACATAGCCCAGCTCTATGCCATCCCAAATGCCGTCGCCGTCGCTGTCGCGGTTTTGAGGATTTGTTCCTCTGGCTTCCTCTTCCCAATCCGGAATTCCGTCGCAGTCAACATCACTGTTGGCGTCTTCCGCGTTGCTTGCACGAAAGGGCGGCACGGGGATTCCTGCAAAAAAATCTTCAGGAATTTCCGGCCCGTTTGGCCCTGACGGCAAATTCGGCCATGGAATCTCCTCGCAAATGCCATTCTCGCAAGTTTGCTCATCAGGACATTGGCTGTTGTCCATACACTCAACGGACACCTGAGGTTGACAGACGCCGTCAACGCAAACCTCTCCCTCCGGGCAGCCAGCGGCACAGGAGCCAATGGTTTCCGGCTCTCGGCAAACACTGTCTATGCAAACTTTCCCGGAAGAACAGTCTGTGTCTTTTGTGCACGACTCTGTCTTTCCCCCCGGACACCCTGCCAACAATAACAACGAAAAAAACAAGCCTATAGCTCTCATGTAACCCTCCTCCAACACTTTCCAAACCCGCCTTCCTCCAACACCTAACTGCTCCCTAAAACCTCTCTCTTTTTCACTGCTTAACGCCAACGCCCTGGAATCTACCTCGCTTCAAGAAAGGCTTCCATGAGGCTTCCTGCATGCTTCTATATTTTATGGCGCATGTAGCTTCCAATGCAAGGGGCTCCTTTTTTGCCCGCTATTTGGAGTTCTCACCCCAACGACGGCAGCCTCAAACCCTTCTTCTCCACTCTTAGGGGGACGCCTGCTCTCAAAGGCCGCCCTCCTTCGACGCGCCCCCCCCCTCCAGCTATGGGAGAAATAACCCCCCTATGGGGAAATAAAAAAATGTTATAACCCCGCGTGATGCCCCCCCCGCGCCACCCCTATGTACAACTGGCGTTTTTGCTGCCCGCGGCGGCTGCCTCGCTGCTGGGGCCCATGTCGGCGTTGGCTTGCCTGGCCCTGTTTCTACCGTGGGCCTTGTGGGCGCGTTTGCCGCTCAAACGTTGGGCGCTGCGGTTTTTCCCGGCACTGTCGGGCTTTGGCCTCTTGGCGCTTTTGGCGCTCTCTTCGCCCGCGCAGGCCCTACGGCTGGCGGCCATAGGCGCTGCGGTGGCTGCTTTCGCGGCAGCCCTCCCCCTCGTCGTCCCCCTTTCCACCGTCCTCTCCCCGCTTAGCCGTATGCCCCCCGCCCGTAGCCTCGTCGTCTTCTTCAGCTTTACCGCCAAACACATGCAGGGTATGGCCGCGCGACTGCAACAGCGCTTTTGGGCATTGCAATTACGCGGGGGGTTTAGCCGAGGGGCTAGGAGGGGGGTAAGTTTACTTTTCATAGGCCTCCTCCCGGAGGTATTCCAAAAGGCGGACACTTTGGCCTGGGCCATGCAGTTAAGGGGGTTTAGGGGCCTTATGCCCAGTCCTGGTTTGGGCTGGCCACGGTTGGGGGACAGTCCGGCGTTGTTGTTGGGCTTGGGGGCGGTATTATTAGGCCTCTGGGGTGCAAGGTGGTAGGCGGGACAGGGGGGGGGGAGGAGGAGAAGGAGGGCAGGGGAGTTAACAAACCAACCCCACCCCCCACCGGGATTT
>WQYA01000058.1 GCA_009781495.1 Cystobacterineae bacterium | reverse complement strand
AGGGGGTCGCGAGTGCTGCAGGAGCCCCCGGCGGGGCCCCAGAGGGTGTTTTTTTGGTTACTTTTTTGTCACACAAAAAAGTGACTCGCCGGTAGGCGAAACCTACGGCAGCCGCGGAGCGGAGACGGCCGGGCCGCAGGCCCAGCAATACCCCCCCTCCCCGGGGGGGCGAAAAAATATTTTACCCCCCTGGGAGGGGGAAAAACGCCTTTTACCCCCCCGCCCGGGAGGGCAGAAGAATTGTTTTTTATAAGCCCGCCGCAGGCGAAAAATAACCCCCCCCTGCATGCCTAAAAATGGTTTATTCTCCCCCTCCATGCGCCGCGCTTTTCCCCTGCTGCTTGGCTGCCTTGTTTTTTGCGTCCTCTCGGCGAGAGCCGAAGAAACCGTACGCATTGCGGTACAGGAGAAGGTGTGGGCCTTGGCCCTGCACGGAGAAAAATTGTGGTATTCCACAACCGAGGGGGAGGAGCCCACCTGGCAGGAGTTAGGGGGGGGGGTGGCGCACCTCAGCTGGAAACAGGGCAAACTCTGGCTTAACTCAAAACCTACGGGGGTTTCTACCCTGCTTTTAGGGGCGGGCAAGCAGGGAGGGGTAGGGGCTCAGCCCATAGGCCTAGGGGGTTTAGCCCTAAGGGGGCAGCTGGAGGTATATGCCTCTAACCAGGGGTTAGCTGCCATTAACATACTCCCCCTAGAGGACTACCTTATGGGGGTATTGGGCAAGGAAATGCCCAAAAGCTTCCCCATGGAAGCCCTCAAAGCCCAGGCCGTCGCCGCCCGTACCTATGCCCTGCAAAAAAAGCTGCAACGCCTGGACGAGAAGCAGCACTTGGGCGCCTCCGTGTTGCACCAGGTATACGGCGGACTGGCGGCCGAGGACGCGCGTACCCATGAGGCCGTGGCCCAAACGCGCGGGCAGGTGCTGCTTTATGGCATGGAGCCCATAGAGGCCTATTTCCACGCCTCCTGCGGCGGGCTGACGGAAACCGGCAAGGAGGCCCTTACGCGGGACTTGCCCTATTTGCGGGCGCAAAAGTGCCCCTGCCGCGACACCAAGGCCGCGCGCTGGCAGGCCCGCGTCAGCGAGACGGAGTTGAAGAAGCTGTTTGGCGTAGCGAAGGGGCAGTTGGAGCAGGGGGTTTTAACCTCTACGGGGCGCTATAAAACCCTGCGGGTAGGCGGCCAAAGTTTTGCGGCCGCGGAGTTTAGGCGGCGTTTGGGCACCACCCGCATACGCAGCCTCAAATTCCATATACGCCAGGAGAAGGGGGGTTATGCCTTAGAGGGGGAGGGCTATGGCCATGGGGCAGGTTTATGCCAGTGGGGGGCCAAACGCCTCGCGGAGGGGGGTAAAACCTATATAGAAATTTTAAAGCACTATTATGGGGGCAGCCGGCTGATGACTTTATATTAGCCAAAAGGAGGGGGGTGGAATAGGCCTGGCCCCTCCCACGGTAGGGCTAACCCCCCACTGTTAACCCTCTGTTGCCCCATTGCTGCCCTCTTGCTGCCCCCCTGTTGCCCATGGACACCCAAGACTTTTATTTCGAGTTACCCCCCGGGCAAATTGCCCAACACCCCCCTGCCCGCCGCGAGGAGGCCCGGCTGTTTTGCCTGTGCCGCGGGCAGAGGCCCCTGCACCGCCGCATAGGCGCGCTGGCCGAATATGCCCGCCCCGGGGACGTATGGGTATTCAACGACACGAAGGTGGTGAAGGCGCGCCTTTGGGGGCGCAAGGCCTCCACCGGGGGCCGGGTAGAGTTGTTGGTAACAGAGCCTCTAGAGGGGGGGCTGTCCATGGGGGAGGGGTTGGGGCGACCCCTAGCGGGGCAGGCCTGGCGGTGTATGGGCCGCAGCAGCAAGGGGTTTAGGGTGGGGGAGCGCCTGTTATTGGGGGAGGGGGAGGGCAAAGGGGAAGGGCTAAGGGCAGAAATACACAGCCTGGAGGAGGGGGGTTTTATAGGGGTAGTTTTTGAGGGGGAGGGCAGCATGGGGGGGGTATTGGAGCGTTGGGGGCATACCCCCTTGCCGCCCTATATACGCCGTAGGGCTACCCCTGAGGACAGCCGACGCTACCAAACCACCTATGCGCAGGCGGAGGGCTCCATAGCGGCGCCTACGGCGGGGTTGCATTTTACGCCGGCGCTGATGGAGGCTTTGCGGGGGGCGGGCGCGCGCCTGGCCTTTGTACGCCTGGACGTAGGCCTGGGCACCTTCATGCCCCTGCGCGGCCCCCGTATAGAGGCGCACCCCATGCATGAGGAGGCGTGTTTTGTTTCGGAGGAAGCGGCGGGGGTTGTTAACGAGGCCCTGGAGGGGGGCAAGCGTGTCATAGCGGTGGGGACTACCGTGGTACGTTGTTTAGAGGGGTGCAGCGAGGGGGGCAGGCTGGAGGCGGGCCACCGCCGTACGGGCATATTCATTTACCCGGGCTACCGTTTCCGCGTGGTAGGGGGGTTGTTGACGAATTTCCACCTCCCCTGCTCCACCCTCCTCATGCTGGTAGCGGCCTTTTGGGGGAGGGAGGAAATTTTAGAGGCCTACCGTGAGGCGGTAGCGGAGGGCTACCGTTTCTATTCCTATGGGGACGCTATGTGGTTGGAAGGAGGGGGCGCCCTGGCGGGCAGCTTTTAACCCCCCCCTCCCTCCCCCTCTCCCCCTCTCCCCCCTCCCGGAGGGGAAAAATAAAACCCCCCTCTAAAACCTGCTATACCCCTGGGGCCGCCCCTATGCTGAAATGCCGCGCCCTCTCCTTCTACCGCTACCCCCATTGCCTCCTGGAGGAGGTTTGCTTGGAGGCCCAGCCCGGACAACTCTGGGTTTTCCTCGGGCCCAATGGCGCCGGCAAAACCACCCTCCTCAAAATACTCATGGGCCTGCTGCAACCCTCCAGCGGACAGGTATTCCTCTATGGTAAACCCCTCGCCCACTATGGCTATAGGGAGCGTGCGCAGCACATGGCTTGGGTGCCCCAACACCTCCCTGAGGACTCGGCTTTTTGGGGGGTGGACTTGGTGGCCATGGGACGCCTCCCCTTTTGCAAAAGCCTCCAGGGCCCCGGGGAGAAGGAGCGCCAACGGGCCCTCGCCATGCTGCAAACCCTCGGGCTGTCCGCACTGGCCTTCCGCCCCGTGGCCCAACTCTCCGGCGGAGAGCGGCGCATGCTGTGGCTGGCCCGCGCCTTTGTGCAAACCCCCCAAGTGCTCTGCCTTGACGAGCCTACGGCTTTTCTGGACATGCCCAGGCAAAGCCTGACGCTGCAACTCCTCCAGCAGCGCTGCCGACAGGAGGGGCTTTTGGCCTTCGTCGTCCTCCATGAGTTAAACCTCGCCGCCGCCTATGCTACCCATGCGCTGCTGTTGAAGCAGGGCCGCGTGCTGGCGCAGGGCCCCGCCGCACAGTGCCTCAATGCCCCTACCCTACAAACCCTCCTGGATATGCCCCTTATAGAGGCCCAAGGCCCCTATGGACAAACCCTCTTAGCCCCTGCCCCCCCCCTGCCCCGGCCATAGCCGCTTCCTCCCTGCTGTACGGGGGGGGTTTAGGTTTGGAGGCCTGCGAGCCAACGAAACGAGGCCTCCGCTCAGTCATGTACCCAATAGGTGACAGGCTTGCTGCCGAAGCTGTCGGCGACATGGCCGTTGTTGAAGTTGTTGCTGCCGGCTTGGGCGAGCGCAGGCCCACTCGAAGTCATTTCGCCTGGCCGTACCATGCCGACGTGGCCGATGCCGCTTGGGTTGTTCCAAGTTGCCACAGCGGGTTTCCCCTGGTTGGCCATGGCCTGCGCCTCTTCTGCACCCACCTGGCGCCAACCGTTTTGCGGGCCATGGTTTGCCAGCCAGTTACAGACGCCATTGGCGCTCAACTCGCTGCCCTGACCTACGCCGACGGCCCTGCCGTTGGAGTCCACCCAATGAGGAATTTCCGCCCCCATGGCTTTGGTGACGTCCCAGACAAAAATGTTGCAATAGGTTTCGCCCTTCCCTTGCTGATTCTTTTGGTAGCGAGGATTGCCGGCGACGGAGAATTGATCGATAACGGCGCTATAATTTGCAGCAGAGCGTGTGCCAGTGTTGCTTTGCACCGGTGCATCGACGGGCTGCCAAGGGCTGATTCCGGAGCCCACATTGGAAGCTGTGCCGATGGTAGATTCACCTGGGGGTGGGGCAGAGGCGCCGTTAATAAAGTTAGAAGCAGGGGCCTGTCGGTTATTGACCAGTTGGTTGATGTCTACGCCAAATTGCCTTAGGAAGTTAGCTGCCCCCTCATAGCTATTCCCCCCGTTGGAATAGCCCCAGTTGATAAGCGCTTGGGCATTTGCGCCGGGGTTTTGTGCCAGCCAATGTTGTGCCGCGTTTTGTTTCGGCGGCGTAGTGGGCGGTGTAGTGGGCGGCGTAGTCGGTGGCGTAGGGTTAGACGGCTGATAGTTAGCGAGGATTTGGTTAGCGAGGTTACCGCGTTTAGGGCCCTCTACATTCGGGTATTGTGGTCTTTCGAATTTTCTACAGAAGGCCTCGCCGGCTTCATAGGCTGAGCTTGTATTTTTAAGTGCGTTAAAGGCATTGGACTCCACCGTATTCAGCTCATGCCAGAGGAATTCAAGCTGACCCAGAAAGGAATTGGGCGCATAGCCGTTCGCTGTTGTCCAGGCTTTCATATTGCTGCCGCGCTCGTTGTGCCACTGGCAGATGCCGAAAGAGGTTCCGCCGTCGCCCACGGCATTCGGGTTAAAATTCGACTCGTTTTGGATATTTGCGGCGACACCGGCAGCCTGCTCGCGGGTGAGTCCCTTGCTCACCAAGAAATCCATCACCTGGTTTGCCGTCCCTGGGACTCCCGGGCGGTTTTCGATGCTGCCGACCGAGTCAATGGGCGTGGATGGGGGTGGGGTAGAGGCTCCGTTAATAAAGTTAGAAGCAGGGGCCTGTCGGTTCTTCACCAACTGGTCGATGTCAACGCCGAATTGTCTCAGGAAGTTGCCCGCGCCCTCATAGCTATTTCCGCCATTGGCATAACCCCAGTTGATGAGTGCCTGGGCTGTTGCGCCGGGGTTTTGGGCCAGCCACTGTTGTGCTGCGTTGGGTGGTTGTGACGTGGGGGGGGATATGCTTACCGGCGGGGGAAGCGGGGGTATGGACTGCTGATTTAAGAGGGCCTGCCAGCTCAGCGGACCGCAAATTCCGTCAGGGACAAGGCCATGGGCGCTCTGGAAGGCTTTGAGTGCCGCCAAAGTATTGGGGCCGAACTGGCCGTCGACGCCTTGTGGATCAAACCCGGCGTCCTTGAGAAGCTGCTGCATTTGGGACACCGCAGCTCCGCTGGAGCCTTGTCTAAGGGTAGGGTTATGAACGGCGGGTGGGGTTATTCTCCCGTCGACGGGTGTTGAGGAGACGGCGTCGGGCGGCGCCCAAATGGAGAGCCCGCTGCGTCCATTGTTGGTGGTTTTGTTTTCAACGTGGTCGGAAATGGAGCTGGAGCCGTCGCCCGTGGTGATAGCGGTATGGCCATATTTTTGTCCGGCGGCAGTGGAAGTCTGCTCCCAGACGAGCACGAGGCCGGGGACTTGGAGTGCCTCTTCCAAGCTCATGTCCATTTGCACCCACCCCTTTTCTGCAAGCCCGTTGTCGACCTCGTTGCCGTTGACCCAAAGACGCCAGCCATAAGTCCGCTCCAGCGCCATAGTCACGCCCTTGGCGCAATAGCCGACGCTGTTCAGCTCCTTGGCGACCTGGCGCGCATTTTGAACGAGCTGTTCCATTTGCGGCGTTGTTTGGATGTTGTTGACGCCGGAAGCGGCGCTGGCAGACACCGCGCCGCTCGAAAACTGACTCCAAGCGTTGGAGGATGCCGACTCATATGTGTCGGGGATTTTAAGTGCTTGTCCTGCATGAATGAGGTTGGGGTTTTGAATGCCGTTAAGCTTGGCCAATTCGGCCACAGTGGTGCCATATTTTCTGGCAAGGGCACTCAAGGTATCGCCGGGATTAATGGTAATCGAACTCATGATATTGCCTCAGACAAACTGTCTCCGGCAAACAGTCTTCATTCGTTTATTGGATTATCTGAAGGTGGATTAGAAAAGTTGCTTGGGGTTTTTTTAGCGCAGGTATTTTTTTATAAACCCATCTATTTTTAAAGGTTTATACCGGCATACTTCCCTAAGTTTTGGCCAAGCTAAGGGCTATAGCCTATTCATACCTCAACGCGTCAATGGGGTTAAGGGAGGCGGCGCGGCGTGCGGGGAAATAGCCGAAGACAACGCCAATAAACGCGGAGAAGAAGAAGGACAACAAGTTAATGTTGGTGTCAAACATATAGGGGACACTCATGAGGCTGGACAAGCCGATGGAGGCTCCCGTCGCCAAAACAATGCCCAACAGTCCGCCGAAAGCAGAAAGCACCACAGCCTCGATGAGGAATTGGAGCAGCACTTCATTCTCCAAGGCGCCGATGGCCAGGCGTATGCCGATTTCGCGTGTCCTTTCCGTCACCGACACCAACATAATATTCATAATGCCGATGCCGCCCACCAGCAGGCTGACGGCGGCGACAGCGCCCAGCAGCGCCGTGAGGATTTTGGTGGTTGCGGTGAGTGTCTCTGCAAGCTGGCGTGTATCCATCACTCGAAAGTCGGCATCCTCGTTTTCTGAAATTTTGCGCCGTTCGCGCATCAAGGAAATGAGTTGCTCCTTCACCGAGTCTATGGAAGCGCCCTGCTGCACAGAAAGCATAAACCGCCCAACGTCCTGGCTGCCGGTGAGGCGGCGCTGCACGGTGCGAAAAGGCATCACCACAATGTCGTCCTGGTCCTGCCCCATGGCCGCCTGTCCTTTGGATTTGAGCAGGCCAATCACCTCGCAGGAAAAGTTTTTGACACGGATTTCGCTGCCCACGGGGTTTTCCCGGCCGAACAAACGGTTGCGAATGGTTTCCCCAATGACGCACACCGCTTTGCCCGCCCTCTCCTCCGCGTCGCTGAAAATGCGGCCCGAGTCCAAAGTCCAATTGCCCACTTTGAAATAGTCGTTGTTGGTGCCGACGGTGGCTGTCAGCCAATTTTTTGTCTGGTGGACAACCGTCACGCCCTTGTTCACCATCGGCGCAACCCCCACAATGGACGTAATTTGAGAGCGGACGGCCTCCACATCCGCCACTTTGAAACTCGGCGCCCCGTCCGAACCGCCGGGGCCAAAGCGTTGCCCGGGCATGACAATGAGTTGGCTGCTGCCCATGGAAGCAATTTGCTCCGTCACGGACTTTGTCGCCCCATTCCCCAGCGTCACCAGCGTAATGACGGCGGCAATGCCGATGACAATGCCCAGCGTGGTGAGGATGGAGCGCATCAAATTTCTTCGAATGGCGCGCAAGGCGAGCAGAAAGGTATTCCACAACATTAGGGCGTCTCCTCGTTGAGACGGTCGCTCTCCACAAGGCCGTCCACAAAGCGAATAATGCGTCGGGCATGGGCTGCAATGTCCGGCTCGTGCGTCACCATAAGGACGGTAATGCCGTGCTGGCGGTTGAAACGCTGAATCAGCTCCATCACCTCTTGGCTTGTTTTGGTGTCCAGGTTGCCTGTGGGCTCATCGGCCAGCAACACCGAAGGTTGCGTCACAATGGCCCGGGCAATGGCCACGCGCTGCTGTTGGCCGCCGGACAACTCTGCTGGCGTGTGGTGCTCCCAACCTTTGAGGCCCACTTGTTCCAAAGCAACGCGCGCTGCGGCATGGCGTTTGGCCGTGGACTCGCGGCGATAGAGCAGAGGCAACTCCACATTCTCCAGCGCGGTTGTCCTCGACAGGAGGTTGAAGCCTTGAAATACAAAACCCAATTGGTGTCGCCGCAGCAAAGCGCGTTGGGTGCGCGTCAATTTTTCAACCTGCACCCCTTGAAAGGCATAGCTGCCTTCGGTGGGCGTGTCCAAGCAGCCCAGAATATTCATGGCGGTGGATTTGCCTGAGCCGCTGGGCCCCATAATGGCGACAAACTCTCCCGCGTTGATGGAAAAGTCGATGCCTTTCAAAGCCTGGAAAGTCACCTTTCCCTGCCCATAAACCTTGGTGAGGCCGGAAAAACGAATGAGGGGCGCCTCGCTCATGACGCAGCACTCAGCATTTCCGTAATCACTTGCATGCCCGGCTCTAGGTCGCCGCTGACAATCTCTGTAACTTGGCCATTCGTGGGGCCTGGTTGCACCTCTACCGGCACCGCTTGGCCATCGCGCAACACCCAAACCCGTGGCGCGCCTTCCTGAGGCGGCATGCGTGTTTTTGTTTGGGTAGAAGGGGGCCTGGGCATCAACCTGCTCATAACAGTGCCGGAGGGTTTTTGAGGGCGTGTCGCGGCGGCTGCCGGAGAAAAACGCAAAGCCGCATTGGGCACCAAAAGCGCGCTTTCATGTGTCACCGTCACAATTTCGGCTGTTGCCGTCATGCCTGGACGCAGACTCAAATCCTCATTTTTGACTTCAAGCAAGGTGGGGTAGGACACCACGCCGTCTTTGGTTTGAGAGCCAAAGTCCACGCGCGTCAGCACCCCTGAATATTTCCTGCCGGGCCAGGCATCCACGGAGAATGTGGCTTGTTGGCCCACTTTCACCTGGGCCACGTCGGCCTCATCCACATCCACCTGCAACTTCATTTTTGAGAGGTCATCCGCCAGGCTGAACAACACGGGCGCTTGGAATGTGGCGGCAACCGTCTGCCCCGGCTCTATGTTCCGTGTCAAAACAACACCGTTAATGGGTGAGCGTATGCTCGCTTTGGAGAGGTCCGTCTCACCCAACTGGAGGTTGGCCTTTGCTTGGACAACGCTTGCTCGGGCAACGGCTTCGTTGGCCTCGGCGCGTTTCAAATTGGCTTCGGCCGCATCCATTTCACTCTTGGAGGGGACTTTGCCCTCGGACAATGCCGAAACCTGCCTATAGCGCTCCAACATGGCGCGCGCTTCCATGGCCGTGGCTTTTGTCTGGGCCACCTGCGCCTCTGCTGAAAGCAAGTCCGCCTTTGAGCGCGCCACCGCATCCTTAAGTTTGGACAAGTCCAACTGGGCCAACACTTGGCCTGCTTTCACCATGTCATTGTTGTCCACAAATACTTGCGTAATCATACCGGACAATTCGCTGCCGACATCCACCCTATTCATCGGCTGCAAATTGCCTGTGGCTGACACCTTCACCACAAGCTTCCCCTGCACCACCGCCTCCGTCTTATATTGTGGGCCCTCCGCTTTGCCGCCGGAGCGAAAAAACCAAAAAAAGCCAACGGCTGCCCCTAGCCCAATAAATACCCAAAACTTTTTGCGGGTAAAAAAACGGCGCTTCTCTTCGTTCAACAGTTTTTTCAGTGCGGCGTCTTGCTCGCCATCCGGCGTTTTGTTGCTTGTCATGGGTGAACGCTTTCTGCTTGGGCGGGCGCCGTCTCTGGAGACCAGCCCCCTCCCAATGCCTTATATAGACGAATGAGTGCAAATATTCCGTCGGCGCGTGTGCTGGCCAAGCTGTCTTCAAGCGCCAACACGCTACGCTCGGTGTCCACAACAGATTGGAAGTCAATAACACCCGCACCATAACGTTGACGCGCCAGCAATGCGGCATTTTTGGCGGCCTCGACAGCGCGCGCCAAAGCTTCAGCACGCTCCCGGTTGCGGACAATGGCCACCAACACATCCTCCACTTCCCTCAATGCCGAAAGCACCGTCTGCTCATAGCCAAAGAGTGTCTGCTCTCGAATGGCGTCCTGCGCTTCCAGTTGTGCACGGAGGCGGCCGCCATAGAAAATGGGAGCTGTTATTCCACCCAAAAGGGAATAGAAAAACCCCAAACCGTTGCCCGCCGCAGCTTGGGTGAGGGCTTCAATACCAATAGAGCCTGAAAGTTGGAGCGAGGGGTAGAGGGCGGCCGTCGCCACACCCACGCGCGCTGTTTCTGCCGCAAGCTTTCGCTCAGCAACGCGGACATCCGGACGCTGGCGCAGGGTGTCTGCCGGAATGCCCACCGCCATTTGCGAAGGCATGGGGGGAAGCTGGCCTTCAGAGGCCAAACGCGCATGCAAACTTCCAGGCAGCTTTCCCAAAAGAATGTCCAAGCTGTGCTCCGAGGAGGCCAGGCTGCTTTCCAAACTCGGCAGTTGGGCCAGTGTTTGCTCTCGGACGCTTCGGGACTGCTCCACGTCCTGCACGCTGACGAGGCCAGCCTGGGAGCGCAGTTGCGTCAACTGCAGCGTTTCTGTCTGGCTCTCCAAGTTGCTGCGCGCAATGCCCAAACGTATTTGGAAGGAGCGTATTTCAAAATAGTTTCGCGCCACCTCCGCTACCAAAGAAACCTGCGTGTCATTTAAAGCCGCCTCTGTCGACGCCAAGTCCGCATCCGCCGCTTCAACACTGCGACGTACACCCCCAAAAACATCCACCTCCCAACTGGCGTCAAAACCAATGCTGAAGGAGTTGCTGACGGCGCCGCCCGTCGTCATGCCCGCACTTTTGGTGGACTGTCTCCGGCTGGCGGAGCCTGAAGCCGACACGTTGGGGTAATAAGCGGAAGCGGCCACAGCCCGGCGTGCACGCACCTCGCGCAAACGGGCCTGGGCTTTGCGCAAGTCCAAATTGGCTTGGAGTGCCTCGTCTATCAACTCGGACAGCAAGGCGTCATCCAGCTTCAGCCACCACCGGCGCAAGTCTTCTGTCTGCTCCACATATGCCGCGGCGTTGTCCGCATCGTCGAGCCGACGCCAACGCTCCGGAGAGTTGAATTCCGTCTTCCGGTAGTCAGGGCCAACCGCACAGGCAACGCCAAGCAAGGCAGCCAAGCCTAAAACAGCCAGGCTGTCGGCCCTTAGCACAGCGTGTCGGCCCCTGCTGTATAACCATGCATTCTCTACAAAAGACATTCAGTCACCTTCACCGTCTGGGTTGTCTGTTTTTTGTCACACCCATGGAAAATTGCACAAAAACTTCTTTTCCCCTTTGTCCTTCGCCCAAGACGAGGACTGCACTTAGAGACGGGGTTTGGGGCGAAAAAATTCAATCGGCATTTAAATTATTTTTTTCTCGACAATCTCTATTTCATAACATTTGCCTTCAGGATGCCCGCTTTCGAATATGGCTTGTCCAGAAGCAAGAGCCGACATCACGCCAATCATCTTCATCATCCAATTTGTTGACGAACTGATATTTCTTCTTCAACGGGTTCCATTTTCCCAGAAAACTCGCTCCATATTGTCCATTGTCCTATCCATTGAGCCACAATTGCTTGTCCGGCGACGGGATATCATTCCAACATATTGAGATGGCTTTGTGCTGTCGTTCAAATCTATCAAATGCTCGAAGGGTTTTAGATTTATTTTTAAGTATTTTTTAAGCCACAGGAATGTCTTATATTTTTTTGTGAGGCTTATGTTTTTAGCGCGCAATACATAACTATATGATAATATATTTATTTTTTAAACCAGCCTAAGTTTAATGGAACAATGAGTGTCCAGTTGAATTTCTTTGATGCTCTTGTGCTTTATTTTTGGTTTCATTCTTTTCAGGAACAAATAACTTGAAAACCAACTCGTCCTTGCGCTCTTTTCGGTGGATATTTGAGTTATAGAAACCATTTTCACCATCCATAGGCAACGTGTTGTCATTCATGTATAATTTAATATTTTTCGAATCACAGCACAAACAGATGCGGCCATCGGTTTGTCTGTGCGTTGCAATGCGGCATGTGGTTTTCAAAACATTTCTTTCGCCCTCCGGGCGGGGTTCTCCTGGGCCTGCGGCCCGGCTGTTTTTTTAAACGGTTTTTCTGCCCTCCGGGCGGGGTTATTGCTGGGCCTGCGGCCCGGGCGTTGTTTGCCCTCCCGGGCCGGTTTGTTGCTGGGCCTGCGGCCCGGGCGTTGTTTGCCCTCCCGGGCCGGTTTGTTGCTGGGCCTGCGGCCCGGCCGTTTCCGCTGCGCGGCTGCCGTAGGTTTCGCCTACCGGCGAGTCACTTTTTTGTGTGACAAAAAAGTAACCAAAAAAACACCCTCCGGGGCTCT